>NZ_QKNZ01000151.1:0-23079 GCF_014156605.1 Flavobacterium sp. SOK18b | reverse complement strand
GTTTAAGAAATTAGCTTTGGAAAACGAAACGATAACTTTCGCTCTTGTTGATGCTGAAAACTTTCCAGAATCAAGAAAACTAGCTAACGTGAGTAATTTACCAACGTTTGCTACATTTGTAAACGGACAATTGGTAAACGAAACTCAGACCAATAAAGCCGAAGTTTTAAACGAATTGGTAAACGAAATAGTGTAATGATATTTTTGTTTAAATTTTAAAATTCCATGCATTACTTAAAATTCTAATGCAAATGAAATTTAAAACCTTTTACTTATAAAAATCAGATACTGAAAATTTATAAAAAATGAAACTACCCGTAATTAAACATTTAACTCAATTTATTGAAGAAAATGACGAAGACTTTTTAATTGAAACCATTGATGTTCTTGAATCTATGACTGAGATTTCGTCCTTAAAAGATGAAGAATTAGATGTTATAGGAGAGTTAATTTCAAATATGTATGGTGCCTTAGAAGTCCACAAACTTGTTAAAAATGGCACTGATAAAAAAGAAGCTTTAAACTCCTTCATGAAACGAGTTTTAGGTTCTATTGATAAATAATCAGTACTACAGTAAGAATATAACGCACACTTTTTAGGGTGCGTTTTTTTTTGGTTAAACCAAAACAACTACAAAGATTAATTATAAAAAAACAACTATTTTAGAACAGTTTTTGAGTTAGTATTCTTAAATAAATTTCATACTTTTGAACTTCATAAAAAAACACAAATCATGGCTACAATAACATTAGGAGGAAATCCAATACACACTTCGGGCGAATTACCAACTATAGGAAGTAATATTGCTGATTTTAAATTAGTTAAAACTGATTTGTCAGTTGCATCATTACAAGATTTTGCAGGTAAAAAATTAGTTTTAAACATTTTTCCAAGTATAGATACAGGAACTTGTGCAGCATCTGTTAGAAAATTTAACGAAAGTGCTAGTGCTCTTGAAAACACAACTGTATTATGTATTTCAAGAGATTTACCATTTGCACAAAAACGTTTTTGTGGCGCTGAAGGATTAGAGAACGTAGTAAATTTATCTGATTTTACAGAAGGTAGTTTTGGTAAAACAAACGGTTTAGAAATTACTGATGGTCCACTTGCTGGATTACATTCTAGAGTAATCATTGTTGTTGATGAAAATGGTGTTATCACACACACGGAACAAGTAGCTGAAATAGCTGACGAACCTAATTATGAAGCCGCTTTAAGCGTTCTATAAAACTTACTTAATGGAGTTCAAAAAAGACAATACTTTTTTTACAGGGCGATTAAAAAGTTTTCGTTTTGCTTTTAATGGCGCAACCAAATTAATACGAACAGAACACAGCATTATGGTACAATGTTTCCTTGGAGTCATTGTAACCATAGCTGGTTTTTATTTTGGTATTTCAAAAACGGAATGGTTAATACAAACCCTAGCTATAGGTATGGTAATAAGCATAGAAGGGTTAAATACTGCGGTAGAAAAGATTGCTGATTTTATACATCCTAATTTTCATGAAAAAATTGGGTTTATCAAAGATATTGCTGCTGGTGCTGTTTTCTTCGCGGCTATAACAGCACTTGTTATTGGTTTAATTATTTACTTCCCCTTCTTTTCTAGGTAATTTATAAATACATCAATGGCAAAAACAGTAAAAGCACCTATCAATAAAAAGAAGGAAACTACTTCTACGAGTACCCAAAAAATCCAAATCTCTAAACAACAGAAAATAGTTTTTGGCACCATGCTAGTGCTATTCTCTGTGGCCTTGTTATTGGCCTTTATTTCATTTTTCATTTACGGACAGCAAGATCAAAGTGCAGTTCAAGAAATAACTAGTAGAGAAGAACTTGTTCAAAACTGGCTTGGTAAATTTGGAGCACTACTAGCAGACACTTTTGTTTATAAAGGTTTTGGTGTTGCTTCTTTTATATTTGTTCGCTTATTTTTCTTATCAGGTATGTATCTTATCGTGGGAATTCCCGTTAAGAGATTGAAAAATATTTGGTTTTGGGACTTATTTGCAATTATTGTGCTTTCAATTCTTTTTGGTTTTTTTGCTACTTCACTACCCGAATTAGGGGGTATTATTGGTTATGAACTCAATTTATTCTTACAAGATTATTTGGGTAAAACGGGAACCTTGCTTACCTTAATTTTCGGATTGGTGATTTATATCATTTTCAAAATGAAACTTTCGCCGGAAACCATTCAATCCTTTTTTGATAGATCCAAAGAGAATACAATAGAATCTGTAAATGCTTCAACAAAAAATGAATCCAATAGTAATTACAACTTGGAGGAATTTGCTGTTGACGAAGAAGAAAAAGATGATATTCATTTAAAAACGAATGGAAATCAATTTGAAATTAATAAAGAAGCGCTTAAACCTACTATCAACAATGCATCTGATCTGATAAGAGAACCTGTAACAAAACCACTCTCAATGGTTGTTGCGCCTCAAAGGGAACCTGAAATCATTAAAAATACCGAAGATACTTTCGTGATTGAAAAAGCTGCTGAAGAAGATATCATTGAAGAGAATCTGGCTTCAAGGCTTGTGGCTGATTTTGGGTTATTTGATCCAACTCTTGATTTATCAAATTATAAATTTCCTGTAATTGATTTACTAAAAGAATATTCAACCGGAGGTATTACAATCAACCAGGCAGAACTAGAAGAAAATAAAAACAGAATTGTAGATACACTCCGTAATTACAAAATTGAAATTGCACAAATAAAAGCTACCGTAGGTCCATCGGTTACATTATACGAAATTGTACCCGAGGCTGGAATTAGAATTTCAAAAATTAAAAGTCTTGAAGATGATATCGCATTGTCTTTATCCGCTTTAGGAATACGTATTATTGCTCCTATCCCAGGAAAAGGAACTATTGGTATTGAAGTACCAAATAAGAACCCTACTATGGTTTCTATGAAAAGTGTCATTGGCTCAGCCAAATTTCAAGAAGCTGAAATGGAATTGCCTATCGCACTAGGAAAAACTATTTCTAATGAAACTTTTGTTGTGGATTTAGCCAAAATGCCGCACTTATTGATGGCAGGTGCTACTGGACAAGGAAAATCAGTTGGGTTAAATGCGGTTTTAACATCATTATTGTACAAAAAACATCCAGCAGAAGTAAAATTTGTATTGGTTGATCCAAAAAAAGTAGAACTTACTCTTTTTAATAAAATAGAAAGACATTATTTAGCTAAACTCCCTGATATGGATGATGCTATTATTACAGATAATGCTAAAGTTGTAAATACATTAAACTCTCTTTGTGTAGAAATGGACAATCGGTATTCCTTATTGAAGGACGCGATGGTAAGAAATATCAAAGAATATAACGATAAGTTTAAGGCTAGAAAATTAAATCCAGAAAATGGACACCGATTTTTACCCTATATTGTTCTTGTAGTTGATGAGTTTGCCGATTTGATCATGACTGCAGGAAAAGAAGTTGAGGTCCCTATTGCACGACTGGCTCAATTAGCACGAGCTATTGGTATACATTTAATTATAGCAACTCAGCGTCCATCTGTGAATGTAATTACGGGTTTGATAAAAGCCAATTTCCCTGCGAGAATTGCATTTAGAGTAACTTCAAAAATTGATTCAAGAACAATTTTGGATACGCAAGGAGCTGATCAGTTGATTGGACGTGGAGATATGTTATACACAAATGGTAATGATGTAGTTCGTGTACAATGTGCTTTTATTGACACTCCTGAAGTAGAAAAAATAACTGAATTTATAGGCGCTCAAAAAGCCTATGCTACTGCTTATTTACTTCCTGAGTTTGTAGGAGAAGAAAGTGGCATTAATCTTGATGTAGATATTTCCGAAAGAGATACACTTTTCAGGGAAGCTGCAGAGATTATTGTTAATGCGCAACAAGGTTCGGCTTCACTACTTCAACGAAAATTAAAATTAGGATACAACAGAGCAGGTAGACTTATTGATCAATTAGAAGCTGCTGGTATAGTTGGACCATTTGAAGGAAGTAAAGCAAGAAGCGTAAACATACTTGATATGAGTTCTCTAGATCAATTTTTCAGTAATGAACAAAATAATTAAACTATGAAATTAAACGCTTTGAAAACAAAAATGATTGAGATGAAAAATTTTAGTTCAAAAATGATCACTTTTAGCATACTTTTTTTACTTACGATTTCAGTTTCTGCTCAGGATAAAAAAGCTAAAGATTTACTTGATCAAGTAACAGCAAAAGTTAAAAGTTACAATAACATCACGATCGATTTTAAATATTCCCTTAACAACTCTAAGGAAAATATTAACCAAGATAGCAAGGGAAATGTTACCATGAAAGGAAATCAATATGTATTGAATTTCATGGGAGTTACTAAAGTTTTTGATGGAAAAAAAACATATACTATAGTACCCGAGGATGAAGAAATTACAATTTCAACTGTAAATGAAAAAGATGACAATGCCATAACACCATCAAAAATGTTAACCTTTTTTAATTCAGGTTATAAATACACGATGGATATTGTTCAAAATGTTAAGGGTAGAAAAATTCAATATATAAAATTGGTGCCTGTAAGTACAAAAGATCAAAGAAAAGAGGTTTTATTGGGTATTGATATTCAAACGAAACACATCTATAATCTTATTGAAATAGGTAAAAAAGGAACAAAAACCACATTAACCGTTAATTCTTTTAAAACCAATCAACCTTTGTCAAAAAATCAATTTACCTTTGCGGCAAGTAAATATCCAAATTACTACATCAACAAATTAGATTAATGCACTAGGTGAAAATTCTTGACAAATACTTATTAAAAACATTCCTGACTACATTTACAACTGTATTTGTAATCCTATTTTTTATTTTTATTTTACAAACCGTTTGGTTATTTATATCAGAATTAGCGGGTAAAGACTTAGATCTTTTAATGGTTATTAAATTTTTAGCCTTTGCAATGCCGCGTATAGTTCCGCTAGTATTACCATTATCTATTTTACTAGCTTCCATAATGACTTTTGGGAATCTTGCTGAAAATTATGAATTTGCAGCCATGAAATCCTCTGGAATATCACTACAAAGAGCCATGAGAATGCTTACAATTTTTATCATATTGTTGAGCATCATGGCTTTCTTTTTTGCCAACAATGTTATTCCATATGCTGAATATAAGTTTATTAATTTCCGTAAAAATATAGCTCAAGTAAAACCAGCACTTGCTATTGCTGAAGGACAATTTAATGATGTAGGGTTTTACAACATCAAAGTCAACAAAAAATCAGGAAAAGAAGGCAATGATCTTACAGGAATAACTATTCACAAAAAATCTAAAATTGGTGATGGGAGTAAAACAGTAATAAAAGCCAAAAATGGTTCGTTAATAAGTAGTGAAGAATCTAGTATTCTCCAATTAGTTTTAAACGATGGGTATTATTATGAAGATATTGTTCCAAAAAACTATGAAGATAGAAGCAAAATGCCTTTTGCTAAAAGTTCATTTAAAAAACAAATTATAAATATTGATTTATCAGAGTTGAATAAAACTGACGTCAACGATGCATCGGTAACCAATACCAATACGATGTTAACGATAAATGAACTGTCATACACCCTTGATTCTCTAAACAAAAATATTAAAACGGAAGTTAAAAATTTTACAGAAAATCCAACTGCAAGAATAAATTATCCTGCTCCAAAAGTTTTTCCAAAAACAAAAGTCAAAAAAGAGCTACCTACTGATATTTTGAGTTTGTATACCAATCAGCAAAAATCAGATATTTTAAAAATAGCAAGTAGCAACATTACCAACACCTCCTACTCTATTGAAACAATTAGAAGTGAAATTTTGAACAAACAAAAAAACATCAACAAACACCTAATTGCATTTTACGACAAATTTGTAATTGTATTTGCCTGTTTTTTAATGTTTTTTATTGGTGCACCCCTTGGAGCAATAATTAGAAAAGGTGGTTTAGGATTGCCAATTGTTTTTGCTGTTCTTATTTTTATAACCTACCATTTCATCAATACATTTGGAAAAAGACTTGCACAAGAAGATGGAATGACTCCTTTTTTAGGAGCTTGGCTATCCTCTATTATACTAACACCTTTTGCTATATTACTAACCTATCGTGCAACTAACGACATAGGACTTATTAATATGGATGTAATTCTTTTGCCTTTTCAAAAGTTATTTAAAAAATTATTCCCAACAACACAAAACTAACACACACAATGAGCTCAAATACAATTCAACTTAACACTATTGAAGAAGCAATAGAAGACATCAGACAAGGTAAAATAATCATAGTGGTTGATGATGAAGATCGTGAAAACGAAGGTGATTTTTTGGCAGCAGCCGAAATGGTAACACCCGAAATGATTAATTTTATGGCTACTCACGGTCGTGGATTGATATGTGCGCCATTGACAGAAAACCGCTGTAAAGAATTAGGACTTCATGTAATGGTAAGCAACAACACTGATCCCATGGAAACTGCATTTACTGTTTCGGTAGATTTACGAGGAAATGGAGTTACTACTGGAATATCAGCATCTGATAGAGCTAAAACAATTCTTTCATTAGTAGATCAAAATACAAAACCACACGACTTAGCTAGACCTGGACATATTTTTCCGCTTATAGCAAAACAAGGTGGTGTATTAAGAAGAACAGGTCATACTGAGGCTGCAATTGATTTTGCAAGACTTGCTGGGTTTAAACCTGCCGGTGTCATTGTTGAAATAATGAATGAAGATGGAACTATGGCTCGTCTCCCACAATTAGTAGAAGTTGCCAAGAAATTCAATTTAAAATTAGTCTCAATTGAAGCCCTAGTAGCGTATAGAATGCAACATGATAGTTTAATTGTAAAAAAAGAAGATTTCAATATAGAAACTCGTTTTGGTACTTTTAGACTAAGAGCTTACCAACAAACAACAAACAAGCAAATTCATATTGCCTTAACCAAAGGAACTTGGAACTTAGGTGATTCTATACTCACCCGAATTAACTCGTCACTTGTGAATAATGATTTATTGGGGACATTAACTAATAATGCCGACCAACAATTAGATGACATGTTTAAGGTGATTAATGAAGAAGGAAAAGGGGCGTTAATTTTCATAAATCAAGACATACAATCTTTAAACTTTTTAAATAGATTGACTGAGTTAAAAGTTTTACAGCAAAATGGAACTCTAAAAGCACCAAAAATTATTATAGATAGCAAAGATTTTGGTATCGGTGCTCAAATATTACATGACATTGACATTTCAAAAATAAGATTAGTAACCAATACGGAAGGCACAAAACGCGTTGGAATGATTGGTTATGGATTAGAAATAACAGAATACGTAAGGTATTAGTTTGTTTTGAAAAAAAAGTAAAAAATAATTTCATTTGTAACCATAAGATTATGAATATTTTATAAAATAAATCAAAATTGTCTTTATTTTTTTTCAATTATACACTTGCATAACCCAAAAAGAGCCTTACATTTGCAGTCGAAATCATCTAATGAGATCGACATACTGGAGAAATGGCAGAGCGGTCGAATGCGGCAGTCTTGAAAACTGTTGACTGTAACAGGTCCGGGGGTTCGAATCCCTCTTTCTCCGCAAGAAAAGCCCGAAACGCAAGTTTTGGGCTTTTTTATTTCATAAAAGCCTTAAAAATATTCTGTTACAAATGTTTTCGTTTTCATTGAAGGACTCCACTTCTGGGACCTTGTTAGTTATCCAATCTTCTTAGCTAAATATAAAGACGCAAAATTCGTGCTGTTTTTTGTTTTTAAAAATTGATCCGTATATCATACTTTTTTTTAGCATTCTTTTTTTTAGTAAAATCATAAAAGAATGTTGCAGATTCGAAAAAACTTATTATATTTGCACTCGCAATCAAAAAATGATAGCGACATACTGGAGAAATGGCAGAGCGGTCGAATGCGGCAGTCTTGAAAACTGTTGACTGTAACAGGTCCGGGGGTTCGAATCCCTCTTTCTCCGCGGAATTAAAAGCGAAACGCTGTAAAACTTAAATTTTACAGCGTTTTTTTATTGGTAACTACCCTATCATTCATTAATCGCATCCATTACCGATTTAGAAATCTGTAAACTCTTTAATTTATCTTGATGGTCAAAAATGGGGCTGGTAATCATCAATTCATTTATGCGAGTATATTGAATAAATTCTTTTAAATCTTTAGTCAGTTTTTCTTTACTGCCTGTAAAGGTGCAAGCAGTCATTTGATTCACATGAAAGCGTTCTTCCTCATTCATCATTTCATCAATAGATGCTACGGGAGGCTGCAAACCTTTTCTATCGTTTCGTATTAAATTCAAAAACATTTGATACAAACTATTCGATAAAAATTGAGCTTCTTCATCAGAGTCGGCTGCTATGATATTCACGCAAGCCATTGTTTTGGGTTGGCTCAAAAAGGTTGAAGGTTGAAAATTTTCTCTGTAAAATTCAAATGCCTGTAGCATTTGTCTGGGTGCAAAATGCCCTGCAAAAGCATACGGCAAGCCATATTCAGCTGCCAATTTTGCACTATCCATACTCGAACCTAAAATCCAAATGGGCACATTCATCCCTTCGGCCGGAAAAGCCCTCACTTTTTCTGTAGCATTGGCTTCAGAGAAATATCTTTGCAATTTGGATACATTCTTGGGAAATTGTTGGGCTTCTTCAAAAAAATCTTTTCGAATAGCTTGTGCAGTTAACGCATCAGTTCCTGGAGCTCTTCCAAGACCTAAATCAATTCGGTTCGGATACAAAGTAGCCAAGGTACCAAACTGTTCCGCAATGATTAATGGTGAATGATTGGGCAACATAATCCCACCTGATCCTACCCGAATATTTTGAGTTTCACTGGCAATATAACCAATCAAAACCACCGTTGCCGTACTGGCCACGTGAGCCATATTATGATGCTCTGCCAACCAAAACCGATTGTATCTCAAATGATCTGCCAGTTGCGCCAACTCTTTGGTTTTTTGCATGGTATCACTGGCATTGCTGTTTTCTGTAATTAAAGCCAATTCTAATAAAGATATAGGAATAGCGTTCTTCATAAAAATTTTATTTGTAGTACAAAATTAGGTATTAAGATGATGAGGCTATGTTTTGAGGTGTTAATTGAATTATAATGTTTGGATGGAATTCTAACCAAAACTAGTAAGCTGAGTTTGATAACTAATTTTTGTGTATCGCTATTTCAGGACAAGACAGGGCCAACAAACCGTAAAAAGAATACAAAAATCCTGAATTTGTATGAGTTGTGAATTAACATTATGAGCCAACTTTGCATCATAATTTTAAATTCAAAAAAATGACCAAGACAATTTTAATTACAGGAGCAAGCAGTGGCATCGGAAAAGAAACGGCAAAGTTATTTCAATCCAAAGGTTGGAATGTAATCGCTACCATGAGAAATCCAGCAAACGAAACAGAATTAAACCAATTAGAAAATGTTTTAGTTACCCAACTTGATGTTTTAAATGTGACATCTATTCAAGATGCGTTTAATGAAGGTATTCTAAAATTTGGAGGTGTTGACGTACTATTAAACAATGCTGGTTATGGAGCATACGGGCCCTTGGAAGCCTTTAGTAGAGAGCAAGTTATTAGACAATTCAATACTAATGTTATCGGGCTTTTAGACGTTACCAAAACTGTCCTACCTCATTTTAGAAAAAACAAAAAAGGTATTATTATTAATATTTCGTCTATTGGTGGCAAATTGACTTTTCCTCTAGGCTCCCTATACCACGGAACAAAATTTGCCGTAGAAGGTATATCCGAATCGCTTAACTTTGAAGTAGAACAGTTTGGTGGACAAGTTAAAATTGTTGAGCCAGGAATGATTGCAACCGATTTTGGTGGAAGATCTTTTGATTTTAGTAATGACGAAAATATGGCTGAATACCAAAATATTGTAGGTGCGTTGATGACAGCAATGCCTGTAATGGCAGAAAATGCTTCACCGGCAACTGTTGTGGCAGAAGTAATATTTGAAGCGGCAACCGATGGTAAAAAGCAATTGCGATATACTGCAGGTGAAGATGCTAAAATGCTTATTGCAAACCGTCAACAATATGATGATACTACATTTATTGGCGGTATCAAAACACAATTCGGACTTTAAAACAATAGAACTATGAATCCAATTGTAAAATATTTCAATGCAGAAAAAGCCGAAAGCCTATTGTTTATGGGCTTCGGTGTTGTTGCTATCCTACTATCGATGTATTTTTTCTTTTTTCTAAAAGAAAGTTTTTGGAAAGGCGTAGCCATTCCATTCGTCTTTTTTTCAATTATTCAAATTATTATTGGAGTAACAATCTTTACAAGAAGCCCAATAGACAATCTAAGAGTTGAAACTATCCTAAAAAACGAACCCCATAAAATACAAGCAGAAGAAATTCCGAGAATGGAAAAAGTAATGAAAAACTTCGTTTACTATCGCTATTTCGAAATTTCAATGATTATTTTAGGTGTCATTTTAATGTACACTTTGTCTAATTACGGTTTTTGGAAAGGTTTTGGTCTGGGACTTTTTATACAATGTGCAGTTTTATTATCTTTAGACTTCTTTGCCGAAAAAAGAGGCCATTTTTATGTTGAAAATTTAAAAGAATTAGTTGAGAAAATATGAAAGCAATTGTACATCTTCATAGCGTTGCAGACTTGTATAAATTATTTAATTTAGGCAATAGTCATCATCCATTAGTTGCTGTTTTAGATTTTAGTAATGTAAGTGAACAAGTGGAAGAATATTCTAAAATTTCTACTGACTTTTATTCGATTATGTTTAAAAACTATTGCAAAAACAATATCAAATACGGCCGGAAAGCAATAGATTTTCAAGACGGTAATTTAATATGTATTGCGCCCAATCAAACGATAGAAATTGATAATGAAATTGAACACAAAGAAAACATGATGGGTTGGGGTTTGTTTTTTCACCCCGACCTTATCCGAGCAACATCTTTAAATGACAAATTAAAAAAGTATAGCTTTTTTAATTATGAAGTTTCAGAAGCTCTTCATCTCTCCGACAAAGAAAAAAATATTTTATTTGACTGTGTCCAAAAAATTCAAATGGAACTTCAAGAAAATATTGATGTGCACAGCCAATTTATCATTGTCTCGACGATAGAATTATTATTGAATTATTGTTCTAGGTTTTATGGCCGACAAATGATTACCAGAAGCCAAGCCAATAAGTCAATACTGGCTCAAATAGAAACCATCTTAAATACTTATTTTTCCGAAACAAATATCAAATCACAAGGATTGCCAAGCGTTGCCTTTTTAGCCGAAAAAGTAAACTTATCACCAAGCTATTTAAGTGACTTATTAAAGAAGGAAACAGGTAAAAATGCTCAAGAACACATTCATTTTTACTTGATCGAACAAGCCAAAACGTATTTAATCAATACAGAAAAAAACATTAATGAAATAGCGTTCAGTTTAGGATTTGAGTACCCACAATATTTCAATAAACTATTCAAACAAAAGACAGGTAAAACGCCTTTAGAATATAGAACCATGAATTAAAAAAGCTAATTTCTATTTGGTTTGATACTGAATTTTCTATCATATTTACTTTTATACATGTAATAACAAGTACGAAAGGATTTGTAATCTCTACTCATTCGTAAAGGCAAATTACAAATCATTACAAATACCACTTGCAAAAAAGGATAATAAAATGCAATTCAAAAAATGAAACTTGATAGAATAAAACAACAATAATCTTAAAGACAACTCGAAAGAAATAAAATTTAATTTTTCCCTTCTAGAATAGTTTCAAATTATTTTTCCTCTTGTTCTCTCCTTAATTTACTATTCTTTTTACCGTAAAAAAAGTAGATTACAAACCCTATTGCCAACCAAACAATTAATCTTAACCACGTATCAAAAGGAAGAGAAACCATCATTAATACGCATGTTAGTATTCCTAAAATAGGAACTAAAGGAACAAATGGAGTTTTGAATGGTCGTTCAATATCTGGCTGTTGCTTGCGCAAAATTATAATTCCAAGGCAAACCATTACAAATGCTAAAAGCGTTCCTATACTAGTCATCTCTCCTACTATACTAATGGGAACCAAACCCGCAAAAAGGGAAATAAAAATACATAAAACAATATTTGATTTATAAGGCGTGTTAAATTTTGGATGCAAATCAGAGAATATTTTTGGTAACAATCCATCTTTACTCATAGAAAAAAACACTCGAGATTGTCCCAATAAATCAACTAATATTACAGATGTATATCCAATTAAGATAGCCATAATAACGGCTACTGCTAACCATTTGTATGGAGTATGAGCTATTGCTACCGCAACTGGTGCTGCACTATTTTTAAATTCAGTATAATTTGCCAGACCTGTCATTACATATCCAAATAATATAAATAAAACAGTACAAACTATTAATGAACCCAGAATTCCAATGGGCATATTACGCTGTGGATTTTTAGTTTCTTGCGCCATTGTAGCAACAATATCAAATCCAATAAAAACGAAGAAAACTACCCCGGCACCTCGTAATACTCCTGACCAACCAAACTCTCCAAAAACACCAGTATTCTCAGGAATAAACGGATGGTAATTAGCCACATCAATATATTGCCAGCCCAAACTTATGAAAACCAACACGACACCCACTTTTAAAGTTACGACTATCACGTTAAATATCGCAGATCCTTTAGTCCCGCGAATAATTATTGCAGTAATTAAAGCAATAATTAAAATCGAAGGCAAATTAAACCATCCGTTTACTATTGTGCCGTCTGCTAATGTGGCTTTTTCAAAAGGAGACATCACCAACTGAGGCGGCAAGAAAATATCAAATTTTTCGAGAAACTTAACTAAATATTGCGACCAACTAATGCCTACAGTAGCAGCCCCGACCGAGTATTCAAGTATCAAATCCCAACCAATAATCCAAGCAAAAAGCTCACCTAAAGTGGCATAAGCATACGTGTAAGCACTTCCTGAAACGGATACCATCGAAGCGAACTCGGCATAGCATAAAGCACTAAATGCACAGCCTACCGCGGCAACAACAAAAGATAAAATTACGGCCGGTCCTGAATTATTTGCAGCTGCTATTCCTGTTAAAGAAAATAAACCGGCTCCTATAATAACTCCAACACCAATTGCTACTAAATTAATGGCACCTAAACTTCTTTTTAGAGTTCCTTTACCGCTTTCAGAAGCTTCTAATTTTAAACGGTCAATAGATTTTTTAAGCATCATTTTAAGTATTTTTAAATATAGAAAAAGCCTTTCAGCAAAAGAAAGGGTTCGTTGCTATTATGTTTGTATAGTGTCATTATTAAACCATTTCTACAATAAATAGTACAATACAAAGCTGTATTGTATAGAATTGATTAAGCAAGGTTTAACTACGTTTTTTATTTGTGGTGCAAATGTATTAAGTATTGCATCTGATTCCCAAACTATTTCAACATTTTTCCATTAGTTGAAATTCCTTTTACCACACCAAATATGATTTAGGTTTATAGCTTAATTTTTAAATCCTGAATATCCCTTTTTAACTCTAAAAACAGGTCTTTTACACTAGCAGTTTCCGTTAATTCTTGTTTTTCATCTGTGAGACCAATGTTACACACGTATTCCCAAATTTCAAGTATTGCTGATACCTTGACTTCATAAGAAGGATAAAAACTGTTATCTGAAGCTACAACAAGTGCATTCTTTTTGTTTTTGTTCAATCGCTTGTAGACCATACCTTCATTTTTGGTAATCAGTATGTAGGTTTTGCCATCATTGACATCTCCTAACTTTTCAATGTAACGCCCTACAATGATGGAACCATCTGCGTGTGGTGGCATAGAATCACCTTCTACTGGAAATCCCCTGTGCTTTCCTGTTCCCAAAAAAGGCAATGAAATTTGCTGCAGACTTTCAATATATTCCGGATCGGCATACCCATTCAAATAACCAGCTTTTACTTTTTGAGTAACAACTTCTATAAAGTTTTCTCCCTTCTTATCTACCGTAATGGGCAACACCAATCGGTTATTTTCCAAGTGCAATAAATCGTCTAAAGGAATTTTCCTTACATCCACAGACAAAAGTAAGTCAATACTGATGTGATAATAATGTGCTATTTTCTTCAAAATTTCATAGGGAGCTTCTGAAGTTCCATCTTCATATTTGACGTATCGACCTCTGGTTATCCCTAACGATTCCGACAGTTTTTCTTGCGAAATTTTATGTTGCACCCTAAGGTTTCTGATGTTGCCGGAAAATACAGACATAGTTATTTTGTTATAATTTGTAACAACAAATATAATAAAATTTGTTATCATCTATACTGATTTTGTAGCGTATAAAAAATGAATACTTATTTAAAAGAGATAGCAGCAGTTTGCGAGATCGAAAAAGAATTAACTTGCTACATTGCCCGACACACTTTTGCATTGACCATAGCACATACCAATGTTGTTACTATTGAAAGTGATATCAAAATGTTGGGGTACAAAATATTATCGACTATCCAGCATTGCGCCAAAGTTTATTAAATAGAAAGAAAGTACTAAATGAAGAAATTAAATGGTAATTATATTTTTTAAAATACCTATATTTAAAAAAAATATAACTTTTTAGTTCTTCACTTGCAGAACTAAAAAAACTCACTACCTTTGTACCCAGATAAAACTAAATAGCATGATACAATTAACAGAAAAACAAAAAGAACTTATTGAAAGTTTTGGTGTGCTTCAAGAGCAAATGGGTATGGCCCCTGCTGCTGCAAGAGTAAATGCTTTATTAACTATTGCAGATGACAATGAAATTTCATTTGATGAAATTAGAGAAACACTAAATTTGAGTAAAAGTGCTACCAGTAATGCCTTGAATGTCTTATTGACATTAGAGAATGTTGGCTATAAAACTAAATCTGGAGACCGAAAAAGATATTTTTATTCCAAATTAGATCAATGGAAAACGAAGTTCAAAAAAGACATGCTTGGTTTAAATAATTACAATGCACTATTAAAAGAGATACATAAAAATAGAACACCTAAATCTAAAGAATACAATGATAAATTAAATGAACTTACTGATTTTATGGAATATTTCATAACCGAAACAGTCGAAATTATTGATAATTGGGGAGACAAATAGCCCCTATTTTTTTTATTAAATTGGTTCTTTTGATTCAGAACTAATTAATACATACTAAACATTAAAAAATGAAAAAACTAACTTTACTTTTCACCTTCCTAATTTCGATAGGAAGCATAGGACAACAAAGTGTAAAATCCTTAACAATACGAGAAGCTGTAGAATATGCTTTGAATAACAATCTTAATTTAAGCAAAACTGAAATTGAAAAGAAAATTGTTCAAGCTCAAATTGCTGAAATAAAAGGAAAAGGATTACCCCAAATTAATTTAAACGGAAGGTTTACTGATAATTTCTCATTAGCTGAACAGCAATTGCCTGCTGAGATCGTTGGTGGAACACCAGGAACAACAATTGGTGTGAAATTTGGTAATCGCTACCAAGTAACCAGCGGTCTAGATGTTCAACAGCAATTAATAAACTTTCAATTATTTAATTCTTTAAAAAGTGTGAAAGCTTTAGAACAACTAAATGATTTGCAAACTTTAAAAACTAAGGAAGATTTAATAATCAATGTAGTTCAAGTTTATACTCAAATTCAAATTGCTGAAAAACAAATAGAACTTTTAGATGAAAACAACAACAGAACAAACAATTTGATCAAACTTTCTGAATTAAAATTGAAAGAAGGTATTATGAAAAAGCTGGATGTAAATCAATTAAAAGTAAATCAATCTAATTTAAGTACGGATATTGAAAATGCAATTTACTCTAAAAATGAAAGCATTAGAATGTTAAAGGTACTACTGAATTTCCCATCAAATGAGACATTAGTTTTAACCGAAAAATTAGATGATGCAAACAAGATTATAATTCAAGATAACTTAACTATGGAAAGTAATCTTACTTTAATGCAAACCATTAAGCAGATTGAATTATCTAAAATTGATGAAAAATTAGTTAAAGCAGAATTCTACCCTAAACTGAACGCTTTCTTCACTTACAATTATCAGGGTAATGCTAATGAATTTAAATTTTCTGGTCCTAATTATGCAGACCAATTTAACGGAACTTGGGGTCTAGCGGCTTCTGTGCCATTATTTGATGGTTTTCAAAAAAGAAAAAGAGTGTTACAGAAAGAATTAGCTACTGAAAAATTAGAAGCTGATAAAAAAACATTGGAACTGAATATTGAGAAAGAATACCAAGATGCGAAACAACAAATTACTGTAAGTGAAATCCAGGTAAAAAATCAAAAAGAGAACATGAGTTTGGCAAATGAGAATTACAATGGAATTAAACTTTCTTTTTCAGAGGGAATTGCAGCAATCACTGAACTATTGGATTCTGAATTTGCATTGCGTCAAGCTCAATCAAATTATCTTAATGCACAATTGCAGCTACGTGTTTCAGAATTACAATTAATCAAAGCCAGTGGTCAACTTTCAAAACTAATAAATCAAAATTAACAATTACCATCATGAAAACAAAAAATATAATAATAGCAGTAGTTACCCTTTTAGTTGCATTCATTGGATATAAATTATACACCAATAAAAAAGATATTACTGAGAAATCAAATGAAGTAGAAGAAGTTTATGCAGTACCTGTTCAAGTTGCCAAAGTGCAAACCAAAGCATTATCAAATGAATTAATTGCAACAGGAGAATTTGAAGGATTTGAAGAGGTTTTTTTAGTTGCCGAATCGCAAGGAAGTATTACCGCATTGAATTTTAAAGAGGGAGATGTTATTAAAAGAGGACAAGTTTTTGCAAGAATAGATGCTTCGTCTTTAAATGCACAATTATCTTCGGCAAGATTCAATTATGCCAAAGCTAAAAAAGATGTTGAACGATACGAAAGACTTGAAAAAGCAGGTGCTGTAAGTAAAGCTCAAGTAGAAGAATTGAAATTGCAATTAGAAAATTCTCGTTCGTCTATTGCTCAAATTAATCAACAATTAGGTTTTTCTACAGTTAAAGCTACTATTTCTGGAGTAGTTAATGATGTTATGGTAGAGTCATCCAGTTTTGTACAAGCAGGAAATAAAATTGCTGAAATTGTTCAAATTGATAAAATGAAAATCATTATCAATGTTTCTGAAGATGATTTAATCAACATAAAAACTAATCAAACAGTAACCATTAATACGGATGTTTATCCTGTAGTAGATTTTTCAGGAACAGTTTCAAATATTAGTGTAAAAGCAGATGATTCCGGAAAGTTTAAAGTAACAATAATTGTTTTAAATAATAAAAAAGAACAATTGCGTGCAGGTATGTTTGGAGAAGTTCACTTTGATACTTTAAAAGATAACATGAAAGATGCGTTAACAATTCCTCGTGAAGCCATTGTTACTACTTTACAAGATCCAAAAGTATATGTAGTAGAGAACAACAAATCTATTTTAAAAAGCATCAAAATAGGCAAAGTAATAAACAATAGTGTTATCGTTTTAGAAGGTTTAAAAGTTAATGAATTAGTTATTGACAAAGGAATCATCAATTTAAAAAATAATACACTAGTAAAAATAACTAATTCTAAATAATAAAAAATGTCTATCACAGAATTATCAGTAAAAAGACCGACACTAGCGGTTGTAGTCTTTACCATAATTACATTATTAGGAATAATTAGTTATACCACTTTAGGCTATGAATTACTACCAAAAATAACATCGCCTCAACTATCCATTAGTACAATTTATCCTGGTGCATCACCAAGTGAAGTAGAAAATTCAGTAACCACAAATATTGAAGACGCAGTAAGTGCTATTGAAGGTGTAAAAAGTATTACATCAACCTCACAAGAAGGAATATCGATTGTAAATGTTGAATTGACCTATAATGCAAATGTTGATAAAGCATTGCAAGATGCGCAACGTAAAGTAAATAATATCATAGGTCAACTACCAGACCAAGTTGAGCAACCAAGTGTTGACCAATTTTCTTTTGACGATATGCCAATTATGCGTTTAGGAGTGTCCTCTGAAATGGATGTTAATGACTTTAATAATTTAGTAGATAATGATATTAAAGAAACGTTGTCAAGAATTGAAGGTGTTGCTAGAGTTCAAGTTATTGGAGGAAATAAACGTGAAATTCGTGTAAATATTGATAGAGATAAACTGAAAACATATGGATTAAGTATTCTTCAAGTAACACAAGCTATTTCAGCTGCAAACCTTGATTTCCCAACAGGAAATATTAAGGATGCAAAACAACAAGTAACCGTTCGATTATCAGGAAAATTCAAAGATGTAAACGACATTAAAGGATTAGAGATTAATACAGGAAATGGTTCAAGTGTTCGTATTGAAGATATTGCTGAAGTATATGATACTACAAAAGAAGTAAGCACTATTTCTCGAATTGATGGAATAAGTTCAATTGGTTTAACCATTTCAAAACAAAGCGAAGGAAATACAGTACAAGTAGCGGAAGATATTAAAAAAGAAATCAAAAAAATTGAAGCAGAATATGCCGATAAAAATTTAAAAATAGCAGTAGCTCAAGATAGTTCTGTATTTACACTTGATGCTGCAGATGCTGTGATTTTTGACTTACTACTTGCCGTTGGATTAGTAGCCATAATTATGTTGTTCTTTTTACGCAGTTGGAAAGATTCAATTATTGTAATGGTATCAATTCCGGTTTCAATTGTAGCGACATTTATTGCTATGAGTCAGTTAGGATATACTTTAAACTTAATGACTTTATTGGGTTTATCGTTAGTTGTTGGGATTCTAGTAGATGATAGTATTGTTGTGCTGGAACAAATTCATGCTGAAATGGAAAAAGGAAAATCCAGAATGGAAGCTGCAATGGAGAGTTGGAATAAAATTGGACTTTCAGTTATGTCCATCACATTAGTTCTTATTGCCGTTTTCTTGCCAATTACTTTCGTAACCGGATTAATTGCCGATTTATTAAAGCAGTTTGCAGTAGTTGTAGCATTTGCAACAGCGATTTCACTAGTAGTTTCATTTACATTAACGCCATTATTATCCTCACGTTTTTCTGAAGTAATTGAATTGGATAACAAAAAAATATTTCACAAGCCGTTAATTGTGTTTGAAAACTTTTTAACAGCAGTAAACAATTTTTACAAAGGCATTTTAAAATGGACTCTTTCTCGTAAACGTATCACAGCATTAGCATTATTAGTATTAGTAATTGCTTCGGTCTCATTATTAGTATTTGGATTTATTGGTAGTGAGTTTGTTAAAAATGGTGATAATGGAGAATTCATTGTAGAATTAGAACTTCCAAAAGAAGCGACAATTGAAGAAACAAATTTAGCAGCGCTTGCTGTAGAAACCATTTTGCTGAAAGATAAAATCGTTTCTTCTGTATTTTCTACAGTTGGAACAGGAACTGGTGGTGGAGGAAATTCTTCAAATTTAGCACAAATCAATGCAAAGATGATAAGTCCAGAAGAACGTACTATTTCTTCAGAACAATTTGCTAGAGATATCAAAAACAAACTTTCTAAAAGCATTACAGGTGTAAAATTCAAAACTGCAGCCGTAGGTATGGTTGGAGGTAGCACTGCTGGTCCCATTCAAGTTTTATTAACTGGTAATGATATAGACTTGCTAATGAAAACTGCTGAAGAAGTAAAGCAAACTATTGAAAGTGTAAACAGTACTCGAGAAGTAGAATTATCAGCTAATAGTGGAAACCCTGAAGTGGCAATTTCAGTTGACCGTGATAAAATGGCAGCACTTAATTTAACAATGAGTACTGTGGGTACTACTATGCAAAATGCTTTTGCAGGAAATACACAATATAAATTCCGTGACGGCGAAAATGAATATGATATCAATGTAAAATTAGATCAGTTTGACCGTAAGAATATAAATGACATTAAGAAAGTTACTTTTTTGAATACTACAGGCGAACTAATCGAATTGCAGCAATTTGCAGCAGTAGAGCAATCAACAGGACCATCAAAATTGCAGCGAGATAAAAAACGTAGTAGTGTGAGTATTGGTGCCCAAGTTGTTGGTCGTCCAGTAGGAACCGTTTCTGCAGAAGTACAAACTGCTATCGAAAACATGAAATTACCAAAAGGTGTTAGTTATGAAATGGGTGGAGATTTAGAAAGTCAAACAGAAGCATTTACTAGTTTAGGTTTAGCACTTTTAATGTCAATAATCTTAGTGTATTTAATAATGGTTGCTTTATATGAATCATATGCGTATCCGTTGGTGGTTATGCTTTCAGTTCCTACTGCAATGATTGGTGCTTTTTTAATATTGGCCTTATTTCAAGAAAGTTTAGGGGTATTTACATTCTTAGGATTGATAATGTTAGTGGGTCTGGTAATTAAGAATGCGATTTTGATAGTCGATGCCGCCAACCAATTTAAGAAAGACGGTATGAATAGTGTTGAGGCCATTATGAATGCAGGGCTTTCAAGATTACGTCCTATACTTATGACTACACTTGCAATGGTAATTGCAATGTTTCCTATTGCTTTTGCTTCAGGAGCTGGAGCTGAATGGAAAAACGGTTTAGCAATGGTACTGATAGGTGGTTTATCAAGCTCTCTACTCTTTACAGTAATTATTGTCCCAGTTATGTATATCGTAATCGACATCTGGAAAGGCGATATCACTAAAAATGAAGTTAAAAACGCACTTGCAAATGATATCAGTTAAAATGTAATACCATTCAATAGTATTATAAAAAAGAATCTTAATGAAGTGAATTTTCGATTGAATTTCAATTTGTTAAGATTCTTTAATTAATCAAATTTGACTACAACTTTAAAATTTATTGTAAAAATCTACAGAAAAATCTAAAAAAGAAATTGAGGCTTGCTTTGAAAGCTTTCGTTTTCGAGAAAAATATAAAAATTACAATATGTCAGACTTTTTTAACACACATAAACAAGCAATAATTTATGCATTACTAGTAATTGGAGTAGTACTATTTTTAAGATTTCTAACAAAAATATTGCACAATTGGTTAGAAAGACGATCACTCAAAAAACATCCAAATGAAATTCCTTCTACCATCCACTTAACACAAAAAATATTAAATGCTCTTTGGGTAGTTTTAGGAGTTATGGCACTTGCATTTATTTTTATTGATAAAGAGCAATATAAAGTTGCAACACAGAATTTCTATTTAGTCTTATATTTAGGAATTGTTGCCGTAGTTACACTAGTTGCAGTTTCATTAGTACAAACTTGGTTCAAACGAAACATACGGGAGAGAACAGAAAATGATCTAGACACTACCAGTTATAAATTTTTAAGGTATATTGCTATTTTTGGGGTGTATTTTTTTGGAGCATTACTTATTCTTGTAGCATTTGAATCTATGCGAACCTTTGCAGCTACAGCCCTTGGTGGTGCAGGAGTTTTGGCAGTCATTGCAGGTGTAGCCTCACAAGAAGCACTTTCTAACCTGGTAGGTGGTTTGTTCATTATCGCTTTTAAACCATTCAAATTAGGAGATGTCATTAAGATTGATGAATTGATGGTAGGAACTGTCTCAGACATTACCCTTAGGCATACTATTATAAGAAATTTTGAAAACAAAATGATTGTAATTCCAAATGCCATTATCAACAAAGAGAAATTAATCAATTACGATTTAGGAGAACGCATGTGTTGCCAATGGATTGAAGTAGGAATTTCTTATGATAGTGATATCGATCTAGCAAAACACATTATGAGAGAAGAATGTGAAGAGCATCCCTATACTATGGACAATCGAACAGAACTTGATAAGTACAATAGTGAAAACAAAGTAATTGTACGGGTAATAAATCTCGATGATAGTGCAGTAACCATTAGAGCATGGGCTTGGGCTGCTAATTTTAATGATGCATTTACCATGAAATGTGATTTATACGAAAGTATAAAAAAACGATTTGACAAAGAAGGTATCGAAATTGCGTTTCCACACCGAACAATTGTCTTCAAAAATAATAATTCTAACAACATACCAAATGACTAAATTCATTAAAACGATTACTATATTTTTAATTTCAATATCTATAAACGCACAAGTAAACGATTCCATTTTTAAAGAAAAAGCTGAAAAGAGATTAAAAGCCGAATTTCCTAGTTTTAGAATGATAAATCTAGAATATATTCAAACAGGAAAAAGCGAATTTAATTCCCAATTATTTGATCAAGATTTTCAAAAAGGTACCTTGAAAAATATAAAGACTGTAAATCTTGGTGTTAATTTACCCATTTATATAAAAAAGAAGTTAACGGTTACTTCTTCATTGAATTATAAATTCAACGAATTCGAATTTTCAGATATTCAAAATGTAGCAACCATTCCCTCTTTCCAACAAAACGATTTGGTTACATTTCATAACTTTTCAACCGCTTTGAGCGCAACTTATTTTTCAACCTTATTCAAAAAACCAATTATCTACAATACGAGTATTATAGCCGATGGAAATCAAGAAGGTTTTGAACGACTCAAAGGTTTAATAGGATTTTCTTTCATCTTAAAAAAGACAGCAAGAGTAACCATGACTTTAGGTGCAATAGTTTTTGTTGATCCTACGGCGCAAATTCCATTTTTCCCAACATTTACCTATAATTATAAGTTTAAAAATTCGGCATGGGATTTTGATTTTATTTTACCTCAACGTATTTTATTTAGAAGACAAATTGCTAACAAAGGAAGAATTTCTATTGGAAGTATGCTAAACAGTAATGGTTTTTATGTAAATATTGACAATCCGAATTTCCCAGCTGTAGCTGAGTATAGTCAGCTAGAAATCAATAGTGGATTAATTTATGAACACAAGTTATCAAACAATTTTTTTGCAACATTTAAAGGTGGGGTTTCAAATTTTGTTAGTTCAAGATTAACTGAAAAAGCACAACCAAATAGTGAATATTTCTATCAAAATGAACAATCTGCAAAAGGTTATTTTAATGTAGGGATATCATTTAATCCAACTTTAAAAAAGAAATAAAGTATGTACTTTACAAC
>NZ_QKNZ01000150.1:0-4160 GCF_014156605.1 Flavobacterium sp. SOK18b | reverse complement strand
AAATGACTTATATGTTTAAATTAAAAGGCCTTGAAACTATTGTATTAGAATCAAGGCTTTTTCAATTAAATAGAATTTAAAATTATTTATTCTCTATTTTTTCAAATGCTTTTTTAACCAATTCTTTTTCTTCGGGAAACCAACCTTGAGTGATTAATACTATCCCAAAAACCATCATCACTACACTTATTCCTTTTTTAATTTTAAGAATATTTACTGGTGTAAGTTTTGTTTTTAATTGTTTGGCTAACAATATTTTAAAACAATCAATGATCAAATAACTTAGTATTACAGATATAAAAAACGTTATCATTCTAGAAGTTTGCATCTCCAGTTTTGGTCCCACAGATATAATAATGGCAACCCAAAAACCTAGAACACCTATATTAATAAAGTTGAGTAAAAAGCCTTTAACAAAAAGACTTATGTAATTTTTTTTGACAATTTCTTTGTCAATAAGATCGGTATTTATTTTTTGTTCTTTTTTTAATTGTACGAATGAAATAATGCCATACGCTAACATAATAACACCACCAAAAATGAATAATGCCGGTTGGTCTTTAATACTTTGTATCAATCTGTAACTTCCTAAATACGCAATAGCAATAAAAAAAATATCTCCTAATACAACACCTAAATCAAAAACTAAAGCGGCTCTGAATCCTTTTATAATACTGGTTTCAAGTAGTATAAAAAAAACAGGACCTATCATAAAACTAAGAAATATTCCCCAAGGAATACCAGCTAAAATATCGTTTACCATTCAAAATTAAAATTTGTTGCCTGTAAATATACCAAGGATTATCTATTTTTCTTGAATTTTACCACCTATGAAAACTTCTTTATTAATTTGTTTGGGTTTACCATAAATAAAAATAGAACCTCCGGCACGAACTTTTGCATCTACGAGCGTGGTAGCATAAACATCTGCTTCACCACCTGCAGAGACGCTTATCGATGTTTGTGTAGTAATTAAATCTTTGGAACTTAAAATACCTCCAGATGTAATTATAACGTCCTGATTTGTTGCTTTTCCAGTTAAGGTAACAATTCCACCAGCATTGACTTTTACGTTTACTTTTTCTACGTTTAAATCTAAAATAACTTCGCCACCAGATGTTGCATTTACTGCTAAGCTAGTTTGTTTAAAATCATATTCACTAGAAACATAAGCACCTTCACTAACTGAAATTTCTTCAATTTTATTAAAATATAATTTTACAGTGATGTCATTACCTGAAAGTAATTTTGGGAACGGCATTCTTATTTTTAAAATTCCGTTTTTATTTACAGCCTCTAATTCGTCAGATCGATCACCTGTAATAACAATCTTGTTTTCTGAAGCTGGAATCAAAACAACTTTAATCTTATCAAAAACTCTAACTTCATCAAAATCACCCAGATTTCTAGATACTTGAGCATTCGTAATTTGACTTAAAATTACAAATGCAAGTAGGACTATTTTTTTACTCCAATTTCTAAAATTACTTTTTTGATATTCCTGAATCTTTGATTTCATTTTTTTTACTTTAATGGTTCGCTAACTCTTCTTAAAAAATTAAAATCCAACTGTTTTTTAACTAAATCGGCATTTTTAACTTTAACGAAAATTTCATCTCCTAATTGCAATAACTTCCCAGAAGTTGCTCCTGTTAATGCATATTGTTTTTCATCGAAAGTGTAATAATCATCTCGTATGTCTCGAATACGAACCATTCCTTCACACTTATTTTCGATAATTTCAACATAAATTCCCCATTCTGTCACACCCGAAATTACACCCAAAAATTCTTGATCCTGATGATCTTGCATGTATTTTACTTGCATGTACTTAATAGAATCACGTTCCGCATTGGTTGCTAAACCTTCCATAGTTGATGAGTGCAAACATTTGGTTTCATACGTTTCTTCATCTACTGATTTTCCTCCATCAAGGTAAAACTGTAACAAACGGTGCACCATAACATCTGGATAACGACGAATTGGTGATGTAAAATGAGAATAATAATCAAAAGCAAGTCCGTAATGACCAATGTTATCAGTAGAATATTTGGCTTTACTCATACTTCTAATAGCCAGTGTATCGATTAAGTTTTGCTCTTTTTTACCATTAACATCAGCCATTAATTGATTCAAAGATTTCGAAATATCACCTTTGTTTCTGAAATCAATTTTGTAACCAAACTTAGCAATTACGGTTTGCATGGCTATTAATTTGTCTTCATTAGGCTCATCATGGATTCTATAAATAAAGGTTTTCTTTTGTTTACCAATATATTCTGCTACTTTTTTATTAGCCAAAAGCATAAACTCTTCAATCAAATGATTGGCATCTTTTGAAACTTTAAAGTAAACTCCTTGTGGTTCACCCGCATCGTCTAAATTGAATTTTACTTCGACTTTGTCAAAAGAAATGGCACCATCAGCCATTCTCTTTTTTCTAAAAATCTTAGCTATTTCATCCATTTTAAGCGTTGCTGCGACAATTTCTGCAGGAACTTGATATGATGCTCCAGTAATCGAAATTTCTACAGGAATCACATCTTGTTTCGTTTCTATGATGTGTTGCGCTTCTTCATACGCGAAACGTTGATCCGAGTAAATTACTGTTCGACCAAACCACTGGTTTACCACTTGCGCTTTATCAGTAATTTCAAATATGGCCGAAAAAGTATATTTCTCTTCTTGCGGACGCAATGAACACGCAAAGTTTGACAACACTTCAGGTAACATAGGTACTACTCTATCTACTAAATAAACCGATGTGGCTCTTTGATAGGCTTCATCATCAAGGATGGTTCCTTCTTCTAAATAATACGATACATCGGCAATGTGAATTCCTATTTCGAAATTTCCATTTTCTAATTCTTTGAAAGACAAGGCATCATCAAAATCTTTAGCATCTTTTGGATCTATGGTAAAGGTCAATGTATCACGCATATCACGACGATTGGCAATTTCAGCCTCCGTAATCGAAGTATCTATTTTTTGAGCAAAAGTTTCCACTTCAATAGGAAACTCTGATGGCAAACCGTATTCAGCCAAAATCGCATGAATCTCAGTATCGTGTTCGCCTGGTTTACCTAAAACTTTCACAACGGTCCCAAACGGACTATCAGCACGTTTTGGCCAGTCTTCGATATGCACCAAAACCACATCACCTTGCTCCGCCTCGCCTATTTTATCCTTTGGAATAAAAATATCAGTATACATTTTTGGATTAGCAGTAGAGACAAAAGCAAAATTAGCTTGGATATCAATTACACCCACAAAATCTGTTTTATGTCTTTCTAGTACTTCAATAACTTCACCTTCAGGACGTTTTCCTTTTCTGCGGTTATACACATATACTTTTACGATATCTTTATCTAAAGCATGATTCAAGTTTGCGGTAGGAATAAAAACATCATCCTCAAGATCTGGACAAACAAAAAAGGCTGTTTTACGACCTGTCATGTCTATTTTACCTTCGTAATAATCTTGACTAGCAGCTTTTACCAAAAATTTACCTGGTTCCGACTCAATAATCTTGTTTTGCGAGGCTAAAATTTTTAAATCTTTTATAATTTGATTTCTACTCTCCGTATCATCAAGTTCTAGCTTTGCTCCTATTTGTTTATAATTGAATGCTTTATTAGCACTTTGCGATAGTATTTTTAATATTTTATCCGTGAAATCTTTCCCTTTCTTTATCGGCTTTCTTAATCTTTTACTCATAAATCTTGTTCTTAAAAGTCTAAAATTACGAAATACTACAGTGTAATCACTAAAATAGCGCTAGTTTTAAATAAAATATAACTTTACGTAATAGTTGTATCTTTATAAAAACTATACCAATGGAAGCATTTAAAACGATTGCTATATTCAATTACGCACACGAAATTGTGGTCATCAAACATTTATTAGAGCAAGAATCGATTGCTTTTTTTTTCGAAAACGAAAATCTCGTATCGGTCGATCCGTTTAGCAGTTTTGCCTACGGCGGAATCAAACTCAAAATTCATCAAAACGATTTTGAAAAAGTGCAAGCTCTTTTGGATCACTTGAACAACAATTTGAAAATCGTTTGAGACAATCTTTTTAATTTTTTGATTTCATTTTTTTCAAAGTTGTCAACATATATTTAAATAAACAAAAAGAAAAATTAAATTTTAAATCCT
>NZ_QKNZ01000014.1:0-1717 GCF_014156605.1 Flavobacterium sp. SOK18b | reverse complement strand
TTCTAATTCCTTATAAATTATATTCAAATTATGCACATTCAGAATTTATTTCATTAATTCAACTTAATGGTTCTGACACGTTACATAAAAATTCAAATGATAATAAAATGCACTTAAAAAATGCTTTAAGGATTATTAATATGATAAACTGTGTTTCAATTATTGAATTAAAAAATAAATTTGAATGCACTCTGAAAACATTTAATAATTTGGAAGAATCTACGAAAGAGAAAATAGAATTTTGGAATCATATTGCTACAGAAAGGTACTTTCACCAACAGGCGCTATAACGGATTTGGGCATTAAGCTTAATGTGAAATTGGTCTTGTATTTGTGAAAATTTGGCAAATCCGAAAATAAGGTTTAATCTAATCCCAAACCTCGTATAGCAAGGGAACGTTGATGCTAATTTTAACAAGACACCTTAATAAAAATAAAATGGAACAAAAAATATTTCAAGACTTTGACTTTTCGGACTTTTGGGAAGACAGCGACCATTCATTAACCGAATATGTAGAAGATAGCCCAACAGATGAACTTATTTATTCTGTAGAACAAGAACTTGGTTTCAAACTTCCAGCTTCATATATTGAATTAATGAAAATTCACAATGGTGGGACACCTAAAAACTGTTGCTTTCCGACTGCTGAAAGTACCTCTTGGGCAGAAGACTATTGTGCAATAACAGGAATTATGGGAATTGGTAGGACAAAAACTTATTCATTATGTGGTAGTTTAGGAAGTCAATTTATGATTGACGAATGGGGATACCCATACACAGGCGTATTCATTTGTGATTGCCCATCAGCAGGACACGATATGATAATGTTAGATTATTCAAAATGCGGAAAAGAAGGAGAGCCTGAAGTTGTTCACGTTGATCAAGAATGGGATTACAAAAAAACATTCTTAGCGAAAGACTTTGAAACCTTTATTCGTGGACTTGTAAGTTCAGCAGTTTTTGATACTTCAGAACAAGATTTAATAAATACTCTTGACACTTTCAAAACAGGGCAATTTTCAGACATTCTTCAAGAATATTTCAAAAAAGACACTTCAATAAATTTTGACAGAATTCTGAGAAATCTTTTTACAGAATTGACAACTAATAAGGGATATTTTGGACTTCACGCGGACGAACTTTCATATTTGGCTTATGACATACAGTTTTATCTTTTAAGTATAAACAAAAGCATTAAAAACAGACAACATTTTCAAAAGGAATATCCGCATATGGTTGCTATGGGTAACAAGGAAATCACAACAGGAGGTTATGCTGATTTCTTTTTAGATTGGTTTGACCAGAAAATAAATTCAAAACAGATAACAAAAAAACTTTTTGGCGGACTAACTTTCACTGACAGTTATAAAAGCTATCTATTTGAACAGATAAAAAAGTATGACTAACAAAACAACCGCTAACTGCAAATAAGTGCTACTATCGCGAGATCCTATTTGCAAACCGTTAATGATGATATAAAAAAATCTAGGAGAAATATGATCCATTTAAAGGAAATATTATTAATGCAAAAAATTTTTGGAAGCACATTAGGCGTTTTCGGAATTGTTATATTGGCTACTGAACCTTTCTATTTTGGATTAATATTTATTTTGCATTAAATGTCTTTTCAACAGAAGGGTTTGAAATGAATTTAGAAAACAAAACATACAGAAATATAAATTCACTTTTTGGTGTAAATTATGGTAAATGGAAAAC
>NZ_QKNZ01000149.1:0-5250 GCF_014156605.1 Flavobacterium sp. SOK18b | reverse complement strand
AGGTCTTTTTCAATTTTTAATATCTCATTTTGCGGC
Organism: Flavobacterium sp. SOK18b; assembly: GCF_014156605.1. NCBI lineage: Bacteria > Pseudomonadati > Bacteroidota > Flavobacteriia > Flavobacteriales > Flavobacteriaceae > Flavobacterium > Flavobacterium sp. SOK18b. The sequence continues at coordinate 5,214 of NZ_QKNZ01000149.1, read as the reverse complement.
TTTTTATGCAGGTAAGTAGGTATTGCAGCTCGTAGTGGTTCTTTAATAAAATCTTGCCATTTTTTCACATTTTTTTCATGTTCCTTGAAATTATTTAGCATTCCAGTAACCCTCAAAACATCATCTTTTGTTCCCTTCACCATAATTGGGAAATAAAAAGAAGTGGTTTCATATTCCACGCCTGCAATTTTATCAGGGTGCAATTTGAACCAGTTATCGTTTGAGGTTATTTCTAGGAAGTTTGACATTACAATTCTCTTTCTAAATGTGGAATACAAGCACTTGCACTGAAATTGTTTTGGATCATTTTAGCAATAATCATTTCCTCTATATTTCTATATCCTGATTCTGTTTGGATCAGTTTATAAATTGTAGGTGAATTAGCTAACGTAACTGTTGCTAATGCTTCTTTTATATTTTCTCTTAATTGGGTGATAAGCTGTGTCTCTGTCATTTTATTTACAATAATGCCCGTATCCTGCGGTGGTTTTTAATAGTTTAATTCGGTCCTGAATACTTTCCTCTTTTTTGAGAATATTTAGTCCTTTTGCGGTTTTATCGGCATCTATTTTTTGAGAATATCCAGTGATGAAAGCATTTTTAGTACGGTCTATTACTCGGTGGTGTCCGTGTTGGAACTTTACATAAAATCGTTTCATTTTACTTTCTTTTAAAAATTAATATATCGGTGGGAACATCGGTGTTTTTAAAAACTTTAGGCATACGGTACGCATCCACAAGATCTGCGTATTCCCCTATCATTTCTTTTTCGTGTTGGTAGGTTTTGTCATTACGCATGAAATTTGAACCTGTGATAAACACTAATAAACCGCCTTTTTTGAGCAGTTTTAGGGATTGTAACATGAAAAACATTTCGACCTGTTTAAATTTCAAACTCTTAAAATAACTAGAGTACAAATTGGCATACTTTCCGTAAGGTGGATTACCTATAACCAAATCAAAAGGAGCGTCTTTTAACCAGGTGTTATTGTTCTTTAATAAAGTGGTAAATCGTGGCTCCTGTAAAAATGCAGTTTCAAAATAGTTGTTATAAATAGTAATGCCAAGAACTCGCTTCTTTGAAACTTCATAGTTCAAAGGATCGAGTTCGAAAGCTGTTACATTTTTAGGGTTGGGTAATACGGTTAAGAAATTACCAGTTCCGCAGGCTGGCTCAAGCACTTTGCCTTTGAGTGGATCAAAGCCATAGCGAATTGCTAATTTGTACATTACCTCGCACAGCCATATTGGAGTAAAAAAAGAATAGAGACGGTTGGTTCCCTCATTGGGTTCAAATTCCTCCAGTGCTTTATAATCGGATTCGGTTAAAATAGGCTTTGCGAGTATTTCTTTAATAAGAATACTCATTTTGGTTTGGTTTAATGGTGTTTTTTATTGCTCAATTACCCAATTTTTTCCCAAGGCTTCTACAATAGTGTGTATTTGGTAATTATCCACGTTACTGTCTAGTCCTCCTTTCAGGAATTGGTCAATAATATTCAAAAATAGTAATTCTACGTTAATATCAGTAATTAAGTAATTACTTTTTGCAGGAAGCTCGAACTCGTCTTTATTTGAATAAGCATTTCCAATAACGACTCCTTTGTACATTAGCTTTATTTGCTTCAATTTAATAACCCCAGCAGTATAAATATTCATGTCATATTCAGTAGGATTATGAAATCCAATATCACAATCTAACCATACCTTTCCAGACCTCAATCGTAAGTTTCTAATGGATCTGATGTCCATGGTCATTGATTCGATTACTTTTGAAAAATCACCTTTTTTCTTAAAGGCAAATAAGGTAGAAACTACTGCAGCTCCTCCTAAAATTTTTAAAATTGTATTTCCTTCCATGATTAAGTATATTTTTCAACATCAACTGTATTTATAAAACCCACGGCATCGAATAGTAGATCTCCATATAAAAAGCTCTTAAAGTGCACAGAATGGGATTGTTTATCAGCACTAACTGATTTTATTGTTCCAATATGTTCTCCAAATTTAAAAGTTGCTGCAACATCTCCAGTAGAAAAATACGTACCGTCTGCTTTTCGTTCGCCTCTATATACTTTAGCTCCATTTCTATTTTTTACCATTACTTTTGTTCCTGCTGGATAAACAATAGTGGATAAGGTAGCACGTTTTACTATTTGAGCATAGGTATTTAAAGAAACAATCTTTACTCCCTTTAATTCGAAAAGCTTTGATTCTGTTTGCAATCCGAATATTCCATCTGAGGGAACGCCCATCATTGATTGTAATTTAGCTACTTCCTGACCTCTTGAACCTAATCTTAGAATTAAATTATAGTTTGGTACTTTAGGAGCAACACTAATTGGTGTAGTAGGCGATTCCCCGTTAGGAGTTGTTGGTTCACTTTCAGTTAAAGATTGATCTTGCTTATTTCCTGAGATAGCATAAGCACCTACTCCTACAAGTAATGCAATACCTGCATAAAGCATTGTATTATTACTTTTTTTTGTGGTTGGTTTCATGGTTTAATGGTGTTAAACTAGGAATTTTGACTTCACTAGCATGGTAATCTTAAAAAATAAATACCCCAAGGTTATTGCACCAATTATTATTAGTGTTAGTTGCCATTTTGATAGTGGTTTATCTATCGGGATATCCTTGTGCGAATATACGATTTTAGTAATGTAAATAATCTTTGTAAACCGCACACTGTCATTTTTTGTGGCTCCAACATGCGTATTGACATTCAAAGTGTTTTTGTCCGGATCATAAAAAACATCAGACGAGTTGTCGCCTGATGTTTTTTTACTATTTAATTGAGACAAAAGCTTGTCTACCGATATTTGACAAACGCTATCGCACTCTTTTTTTTCAGTTTTTATTTTCCCAATGACAACAACTAAGCTATCGTGTATAGCTTTATTATTTGAAATAATATGAAAATTGTTAATGCTGTCTCTTGAAACAAAGGTGGTTTCATTCTTCTCAATTAAAGGCTGCTTTGTCTTGCAGCTCACCAAAAAAATCGAAGATAAAAGCAAAATAAGTAATAGCGAAAAAAAGTAATAAAGGGCTGTTCTCATTTTTGTAAATGTTATTTGTTAGTTTTTTTTTTGTTTCTGTCGTTTCTATACATGATGTACCATCTGTGTAGATTGTAACCAATAAAAATAAAACCACTTACTACTGCATAACCTGTTTTTATTAATTCTAAATTAAATACAAACATCATAAGTGAGTATAAAAAGGTTATTTTTAGATCTATAATTTCGGAGATAAGTTTCATTTTATGTCGTTTTATTTTGATTCATCTTATCTATTGTTTCCTGTTTTTGCGCACTACCTGAGCTGCTACCAAAATAATAACCTATTACAAGACTTAAAGCTCCTACAACCGCAATAAGAATTTGAGGATTTTCTTTGCCAAAGAACGTCGTGATAAAAAAATATGAAAAACTAAAAAAAACAATAAATAAAGCTATAATAGCCTTGATATTTTCTAATACTTTTTTCATTTTATAACTTCATCATTAAAACACCCGTAGGAGTTACATAAACATTATATCTTTCAAGACCTGCTGCTCCTGCAGCTGAATCATCGGCGTATTCTGAAATACCAGTAAGTTTTAATTTATTTCCTGCAAAAATTTCAACTCCGCCGCTAGGAGCATTTATTCTGATTTTAGAGTTGGAATTAATTGACAGCCCAAGAAAATTATCGTAAGAAAACGTTGCGTCGCCATATTCAGAATTATTTTCAGGACTAAATATGTGGAATGCTCCTGATCGTAATTTAAAAGCTCCGTTTTGTTTGGTGTCTCCAAATAAATTTCTATTACCATGTTGGGTCAAATCACCCATCATGAAAATACCGTTACTAGAGTTTATTTGAATATGATCATGTTCAATTCTGAAACTTCTATTTGCATTAGAAATCACAAAATTTGATTCCGCCTGAAAACCTTGATCTAAAATTTGTCGTAAATTAGGAGTGTTTGAATTGGCTAACCGAATAGTTACGTTACCGTTAATTGGAGTTATGCCGTTAACACTTTTAACTGAATTGTCAGTAACCTTTTTAACTACTTTGTTTTCTCCAATTACAAGGTGCTTATCCGTTGAAGATCCGCTGGCAACTGAATTTAATTGTAAAGGTTTAGTTATTACTTGATTTGTCTGCGCACTTACTATCATCCCGATAGCTAAAATGCATGATGTGATTAGTTTTTTCATTTGTTTTTTATTGTGGAATAGTAAATCTGTTTGATATTTCTTGATTGGTGTCTATGTCTACGATTACATAATAACCGTAAAAAGGTGGGGCCATTTGTAATTGCCATATTCCTTCTCCTGATTCTTCATCCTGGCCGATTGCAATTAAATTATTTTGCTCATTAAAATATTTGACACCAACATTAATTCCTTCATCATTTCTTTGTTCCATGTTATAGTTACCTTGCGGGTTAAAATCTCTCTTAGAGTAAATAAATAATTCACCATCGATTAACCTTTTGATATCAAAACTATTTGAACTGATTATATCTAAAAAATTAACTGTAAATGGATCAGAATCGCTAAATTCCCCTGATGTGTCTCTTAATTTTACAATGTTCTTATCTCCTAACTGTAAGAATTCACCGTTTGGTTCAGATAAAGTCATTTCGAATTCAGGAAGATAACCCCCATCGCCATCAGGGGCTAAAATGACTGCATTAATACCTAGAAATCCGGAGTTAAATGGATTTCGAGGGTCAAATGGAATAAATTGATCAAGTATTTCTTGTCTTAGGTCATAACTTAATAAACCATTTGCAAATGATTTAATAACGCCTACTTTATTATCCTGAGCTGTCTGATAGCTATTTAACAATAGAGGGTCTCCGCCGTAAAAAGTTCCAGAATTTAAAAATTGTCCTTCAATATTTCCTATAACGGTATCTCTTGGTTCAATAACATCATTGTTTAGATTTCCATCAGCTTTAAAAACAAGTAATTCAGCCGAGGTAATTACTGTATTTTTAGATCTTGAATTTTCCTCACAACAAGAACAAACTTTGTGTAGATCAGAAGGCATAATAATTACATTACCTTTTCCTTTATTGATAATCCTAAATTGTATTTTCATATTGGTTTATTTTTAGTTTGATATGATATCGTATCAATTATAAGGATTACAAGAGCTTATAGTTGAACCTGATCCACTAGGTATAACAACACCGTTTTCTACATATATAT
>NZ_QKNZ01000148.1:0-10692 GCF_014156605.1 Flavobacterium sp. SOK18b | reverse complement strand
GAATAAATAATAATTAATTTTAAAAATCATAACAAATAAATTTCAAATCTGATTTACAAAAAGAGGGTATATAGAAAGTTCAATGAAGAATATATTGTGAAGGAATATTCAAATAAATATTATTTATGAGGTCAAATATAAAGGATTACTTGTATTGCCCTAGTTAATTACTAAAACCTGGAAATGTAAACTATTTATTTTCTGTAGGTCATAATTAATTTTAAATAATTTGATTTTAAAAAATAATCTGCTATATGTAACAATTAGTATTATTTAAAATTCGATCGTAAGCCCTTGCAGATAAATTCAGGCGCTCCATAGCTGTTTTTAATAATTGTTTTGATACCTCATCAAGAGCGCAATACTCCCTGATTTGTTTAGTATTCATTTGGGCATTGTAATGAATGTGGTCCATGTGATCAAAACGTGCAGATTGTATTTCTCGAGCTGCAGTCACTCGCTCTCTAATAGCAACACTACTTTCGGCTTTTTGATCATCTGAAAGTTTATCAAAAGGAACGGGAGTTACTTCAATATGAATGTCTATTCTGTCTAGTAATGGACCAGATATTTTACTTAAATACCGATGCATTTCATGTGGAGATGACGTTTGTGGAGCATCTGGATCATTAAAAAAACCACTCGGACTTGGGTTCATACTAGCAACAAGCATGAAAGATGAGGGGTATGTGACCGTAAACTTGGCTCTAGAAATAGTAACTTCTCTATCCTCAAGAGGTTGACGCATTACTTCAAGAACATCTCTTTTAAATTCTGGTAGCTCATCTAGAAATAGAACTCCGTTGTGTGCCATAGAAATTTCTCCAGGCTGCGGATAACTTCCGCCACCTACTAAGGCGACATTAGAAATAGTGTGATGCGGACTCCTAAAAGGCCTTTGATTCATCAAACCCACTTCTTTAAGTTTACCTGCAACACTATGAATTTTAGTAGTTTCAAGTGCTTCGCGCAACGTCATGGGAGGCAAAATACTTGGTAATCTTTTGGCAAGCATTGTTTTTCCTGCGCCAGGCGGACCTATCAATATAATGTTGTGTCCACCTGCAGCAGCAATTTCCATACAACGTTTAATACTTTCTTGTCCTTTAACATCACTAAAATCGAATTCAGGAAAGTCTAAGGTTTTATAAAATTCGGCTCGTGTATCAATTGTGGTAGGTTCTAGAGTTCCTTTACCTTCAAGGAAATCAATCACTTCTTGAACGTTTTCAACACCATAGACTTCAAGTCCAGCTACAATGGCTGCCTCTTTAACATTTTGTTTAGGTAGAAAAAAACCTTTGAAACCTTCTTCTTTAGCTTTAATTGCTATTGGCAAGGCTCCTCTTATAGGTTGCAAACTTCCATCAAGAGACAATTCACCCATTATAATATATTGTTCAAGAGCATCTGCTTTGATTTGGCCAGAAGCCACTAAAATGCCAATTGCCAATGTCAAATCATAGGCAGAACCTTCTTTACGTAAATCTGCAGGAGCCATGTTAATTGTGATTTTTTTTCCAGGCATGGCATAGGTATTGTTTTTGAGCGCAGCAGCAATACGATAACTACTCTCTTTTATGGCATTATCTGGTAAACCTACAAGATGGTAGCCTATACCCTTATCCATATTAACTTCAACTGTTATTGTTGTCGCTTCAACGCCAAAAACAGCACTCCCAAAAACCTTTACTAACATATATCATTATTTTAAATTAAAATTAGTAAAAACTTTTCTTATATTTTAACACAATGACAAACAATCTAAAAAAATATAATTGTTTAAATAAGCTCTTAAAATAAAAACTTTTTAAAACTTTAAAAGCAAAGTAAATCACTATAATAAAAAACAAATGTTAAATTCATGTAAACAGCCTGCACTCTTTGTACAATTTTTTACTTTTAAGAACTAATTAGAAACTAAACTATGAAAAAAATTCTATTTCTACTTTTATTTAGCGTGGTGCTATCTAAAACGTATGCGCAGGAATACTTTCCTAACAACGAAAGTATACAAAACAAGAGCAGTAATTTTACCGCATTTACAAATGCTAAAATTTATGTAACTCCTACACAAATTATTGAAAAAGGTACATTACTGATTCAAAACGGAAAAGTAGTAAGTGCTGGAGCCTCAGTTACTATTCCAAAAAACTGTACTACAATAGACCTTGAAGGAAAATCTATTTACCCATCCTTCATAGACATTTACACGAGTTTTGGAATTGAAAAACCAAAAAGTGTTGCAGGAGCTGCCCGTATACCGGTTTATGACACAAAAAGAATAGGGTATTACTGGAATGAAAGCATACTAGCTGAGGCTAATGCATATGAAAACTTTAAATACGACCAAGCCAAAGCCGAGGAATTGCTTAAAGCTGGTTTTGGAGTAGTAGGAACTCACGTACCTAATGGAATTGCAAGAGGTACAGGTACTCTAATAGCATTGAATAATTTCGAAAAGAAAAATCAATTGTTAGCTGATAAGTTGACTAACCACTTTTCGTTTACAAGAAGCGTTACTACAAATCAATCCTATCCTAGTTCTTTAATGGGAATGATGGCGTTATTAAGACAAATGTACCACGATCTAGACTGGTACAAAAAAGGGAATTCAACCACAAAGGACCTTTCACTAGAGGCGCTTGCAAATAATGAAAAATTAGTCCAAATATTTGCATCTGAGGACAAATTAAACAGTTTGCGTGCCGCCAAAATCGCTAAAGAATTTGGATTAAACTATGTTTTAAAAGGAAACGGAAACGAATTTGAAAGAATTGAAGAAATAAAAAATACTAATTCTAAATTTATAATTCCAATAAACTTCCCAGAAGCGTATGATGTTTCGGATCCAAACCAGGCTAATCAAATGGAGTTAAAAGACTTGCGTTTTTGGAATCAAGCTCCTACAAACTTAAAAGTTTTATCAGACAATGGAGTGGTATTTGCTCTGACTACTGATAAATTAAAGAAAATTGAAGATTTTAGAACAAACCTTTTAAAAGCTATAAAATTTGGTTTTGACAGTACCAAAGCTCTAGAGGCACTGACTACAATTCCTGCAGCTATTTTAGGAAAAAGCAATGAAGTTGGATCGTTAAAAAACGGAAGCTTAGCTAATTTCGTAATTGCATCAGGCGCCATTTTTGATGAAAAAACAATTTTATATGAAAACTGGGTTCAAGGTAACAAGTTTGTAATAAATGATTTAACTATCAAAGATATTAGAGGGAATTACGATCTCACCATTAATAATGAAAAATTCAAATGGAAAATAAATGGTGAAGTAAGCGCACCAAAATCAGAAATTACAACTGTTGATGCCAAAAAAGTAAATTCAAAACTTTCTATGAGCAACAATTGGTTATCTACCGTGATCAAACCTTTGGATTCAACCAAAACTAGTTTTACAAGATTGATTGGGTTTATTGACGATACCCAAACCCTTTCTGGAAAAGCAGTTTTATTTGACGGAAAAGAAGTAAAATGGTCTGCAGTAAAAACAGCTCCATTTGTAAAAACCATCGATTCTACTAAAGTTGAAAAAAACAATTTTGTAATCCCTAGAACATTCCCAAATACAGCTTTTGGAAATCTTAGCAAACCTGCAGCGCAAAATATCTTGTATAAAAATGCAACAGTTTGGACTAACGAAAAAGAAGGAATCCTGACCGAAACAGATGTTTTGGTGAAAAACGGAAAAATTGCAGCAGTGGGTAAAAACATTTCGGATGCCTCTGCTACTGTAATTGATGCCAAAGGAAAACACCTTACTAGCGGTATTATAGATGAGCACTCTCACATTGCGATTTCTAATGGAGTGAATGAAGGCGGACACAACTCTAGTGCCGAAGTAACTATTCAAGACGTAGTAAACTCTGAAGATGTAAATATATACAGAGAACTAGCTGGTGGTGTAACAACATCGCAATTATTACACGGTTCAGCAAACCCTATTGGTGGTAGATCTGCCATTGTAAAATGGAAATGGGGAGCTGCAGCTGATGAAATGTTATACAAAAACCAACCAGGATTTATAAAATTTGCACTAGGAGAAAACGTAAAACAATCAAACTGGGGAAATACAAATCCTACTCGTTTTCCACAAACAAGAATGGGTGTTGAACAAGTTTTTATTGATTATTTTCAAAGAGCCAAAGAATATGATTTGAGCTGGAAAGCATTTAACGCAAGTAATAAAAAAGGAAAAGCTCCTAGAGTAGACATAGAACTACAGACTCTTGCTGAAATATTAAATAAAGAACGCTTTATTTCTTGTCACTCTTATGTACAATCAGAAATATTAATGTTAATGAATGTTGCTGAAAAATTTAATTTTAAAGTAAATACATATACGCATATCCTAGAAGGCTACAAAGTGGCTGATAAAATGAAAGAGCACGGTGTGGGAGCTTCTACTTTCGCTGATTGGTGGGCTTACAAATTTGAGGTAAATGATGCTATTCCTTTTAATGGTCCTATTATGCACAACGCTGGACTTGTAGTTGCCTACAACTCTGATGATGCTGAAATGTCAAGAAGATTAAATCAAGAAGCTGCTAAGGCAGTAAAATACGGAAATATATCTGAAGAGGATGCGTGGAAATTTGTAACATTGAACCCAGCAAAATTATTGCACATTGATGATAAAGTGGGTAGTATAAAAGCAGGTAAAGATGCTGATATTGTATTATGGAGTGACAATCCATTATCTATTTATGCAAAAGCAGAGCAAACTTTAATTGAAGGAGTTGTGTACTTTGATGCAAAAAAAGATCTTGAAAAAAGAGTAGAAATCACAAAAGAAAGAAGTGAACTGATAGGTCAATTGTTACAAGAAAAAAACAAAGGAATGATCACACAAGAGCCTAAAAAGAAAGAAAGAAAAGAATATGAGTGCGATACTCTTGAGGAGTAACACTTTCTCAATTTCATACTTTAAGCTTAGTCAAGCAACTTTAAAAAAATATAAAATGAATTATAAAAAAATATACCTCTTAGTTTTGGCACTCGGTTTGCCAATACTAGCTCAAGCGCAACAAACACCCGCAAATAAACAATCCAAATCTGTTTTGATCATGAATGCAACTGCGCATCTAGGAAATGGCAAAGTGATTGAAAACAGTGCATTAGGATTTGTAAACGGAAAAATCACCCTAATTGCCGATGCTACCGTGATACGTCTTGCGGCTGGTGCTTATGATGTTACGATAAATGCTGCTGGAAAACATGTTTATCCTGGATTTATTGCTCCAAATTCTACTTTAGGTCTTGTTGAAATTGACGCCGTTAAATCATCTGATGACGAAGATGAAATAGGTGCTATGAAACCTCACGTAAGAAGTATCATTGCTTATACAGCTGATTCAAAAGTTATTGAAACAGTAAGACCAAACGGAATTTTAATGGCACAAATAACGCCTAGAGGCGGAGTAATATCTGGTACATCTTCAATTGTTCAACTGGATGCATGGCACTGGAAAGATGCATTGGTTAAAGAAAATGATGGAATACACGTTAACTTTCCTTCTACTTTTAGAAGAAGCGGATGGTGGGCAGAACCAGGAAATATTGAAGCCAACAAAGAATATGCAAAAGAAGTTCAAGAGCTAAGCTCTTATCTTTCTAATGCAAAAGCTTATTTAGGCGAATCTTCAAAAGAAAGAAACATCGTTTTAGAATCTACAAAAGGTCTTTTTGATGGTACTCAAACTTTATTTATCCATGCCAATGAAGAAAAACAAATTATAGACGCAGTACAGTTTGCTAAACAAAGCGGAATCAAAAAAATGGTTATTGTTGGCGGTTATGAGGCTTATAAAACTGCCGATTTATTGCGAGAAAACAACATTGGTGTTTTATTGAAAAGAGTTCATGAAATGCCAGAAAATGATGATCATGACATTGATTTACCATACAAAAATGCAAAACTACTTACTGATAAAGGAGTTCTTGTAGGCCTCGAAAATAGTGGGTCACATGAAAGAATGAACACAAGAAACCTACCGTTTTTAGCTGGAACTTGTGCTGCTTACGGTTTAGATAAAGAACAAGCTTTACAACTTATCACATCAAATACGGCTAAAATACTTGGTATTGATGCACAATGCGGTACTCTTGAGGAAGGAAAAGATGCTACTTTATTTTTATCTGATGGTGATGCACTTGATATGAGAACAAACAAGCTTACAAATGCTTTCATACAAGGTAGAATGATTAGCTTAGAAACACATCAAACTAAATTAAACGATCGTTACAAAACAAAATACAACCAAAATTAAATTATTATGGGATTATTTAATGCTATTCTAGGAAATGCATCTGAGGTAAATATTCAAAATATTGCTACAGAATTTGAACCAATCTTGATTGAAGGTGAGGTAATTGAAAAAGCATACAAACTCATTAGAGATATGTTTATTTTCACCAATAAAAGATTGATCTTGATTGAAAAACAATTAGTAGGAACTAAAGTTGATTATTTAACCATTCCCTACTCTAGTATCAAAAAATTCTCAAAAGAAAGTGCAGGATTATTAGATATGGATGCTGAATTAAAAATTTGGCTTAATAATGATGATGCACCCATTAGCAAACAATTTGGAAAAGGCGGTAACAACATTAATGAGGTGTATCAAATTTTAAGTAGACACACGTTGAAATAATCTTTTTTAGAATGCTATTTCTAAAGACACTAGTTGATTCATCAATTAGTGTCTTTTTTTTATGTCATAAATTCATGTAAATAATCTAGATTTATAACAAAATTTTTAAAAAGTTCAAATTGGGCTTGTTAAATTGTAAATTTTAAGATTAAATTATAATTAACCCTTAAAAAAATAGGGGTCATTTTAATATATATTTAAAAGTTTAACTCATGCTGTTATTTTTAATGGGGTATAAACAACATTTTTATACTTTTATTGAAATTTAAATCAAAAAACTATGAGAAAAATTGTTTTGAGTGTGCTGTTAATTGCGATCTTGTTATTTACCCTTTTTTCAAATTATTTCTTAATCGATGCACCTGCTCCAAGCGAGGCTGTAAAATTTGACACTGGCGATACAGCTTGGATTATTGTTGCTACAGCTCTAGTGCTTATCATGACTCCTGGGTTAGGCTTTTTCTATGGCGGTATGGTTGGAAAAAAAAATGTAATTAGTACAATGTTACAAAGTTTTATGGCTATGATAATTGTTACTGTTTTATGGGTTATCATTGCTTTCGGACTTTCATTTGGCCCTTCAATTAGTGGTATTATTGGAAATCCAATTCCTAACTTATTTTTTCAAGGCGTAGGGACTAACACCGCATGGAGTCTTGCTCCTACCATTCCGTTTATGCTATTCGCCTTATTTCAAGCTAAGTTTGCCATCATTACGCCTGCCTTGATAACTGGAGCATTTGCTGAGCGTATCCGTTTTTGGGCTTATTTACTTTTTATGGTTTTGTTTATATTATTTATCTATACTCCGCTTGCGCACATGACTTGGCATCCTGATGGTTTGTTTTTCAAAATGGGAGTACTTGATTTTGCAGGTGGAACAGTAGTACACATGAGTGCAGGATGGGCTGCACTTGCAGGAGCTATTTTCCTTGGAAAAAGAAAAGTTCAAAAGGTTAATCCAGCAAGAATAACATATGTATTATTAGGAACTGGTTTACTGTGGTTTGGCTGGTTTGGTTTTAACGCAGGCTCAGCATTAGGCTCAAATGGTTTAGCAGTACAAGCATTAGGAACTACTACAGTTGCGGCAGCTGCTGCTGGAATGGCTTGGGTATTTCTAGACAAAATTCTAGGACACAAATTATCAGCAATGGGCGCTTGTATTGGCGTAGTTGTAGGCTTAGTAGCCATTACACCAGCTGCTGGTTTTGTGAGTATTCCACACGCTATGTTTATAGGAGCAATTGCTAGTATCATCAGTAATCTTGTAGTGAGAGCATTTCATAAAGGAAAAATTGATGATGCATTAGATGTTTTTGCTTGTCACGGTGTGGGCGGTATGGTAGGCATGCTTCTTACTGGTGTATTTGCTTCAAAATCAATTAACTCAATTGTAGGAGATAATCAAGGTTTAATTTTTGGAGAAACAACTTTATTTTTAAACCAATTAAAAGCTTTAGTTGTGGTTTCTATTTTTGCTTTTACGGCATCCTATGTTTTATTTTTTATTGTTAATAAAATAACACCTTTACGTGTAAGCGAAGAAAAAGAAGAATTAGGGCTTGACATTTCTCAACATGGTGAATTTTTATAATCAAACAATATTTACTAGAATAAGTATTAAATAATCATCTTGAAACATATCTTAAAAAAAATACCTCAAAAAGTAATAACTTTTTGAGGTGTTTTTTTTAAAAGGGATTGATTCATTAAAGATATAAATCTTAATAACTCTTTATTTAAGGATAGTAAATTCTATTTTAGAATCGTTGTACACTTTATGAGTTTGTTTTTGAAAATCTTCTGGTTTTGCATAAAAAATGTTTTCAACAAAAGTTTGAGGATTTAGATCTATCAATGGAAACCAAGTGCTTTGAACTTGTACTTGAATTTTATGCCCTTTCTTAAAGGTATGAAATACATCTTGCAACTTAATATTTACTGCTGTTTTTTCATTTGCCACAAACGGTTCTGGTTTACTAAAACTATTTCTAAAACGCCCTCTCATCACTTCGCTTCTCACCATCATGTGATAATTACTCATTTTTAAATGAGGAGCTATCTCTTTAGTCTCTGGCTCCTCATTAGGAAAAACATCAATGACTTTTACTACCCAGTCAGCATCTGTACCTGTTGTAGCCACTTGTAATTGCGCTAAAATATCGCCAGCAAGTGTGGTGTCATCTGTTAAAATTTCGGTTTCAAAAACAAGAACATCAGGACGTCTTGCTGCAAAACGCTGGTCATCTGTCATGTATTTTCTAGGTGTAAGACCTTGTTGTTTAACATCTTCAGAATAAGGAACTGGCTTCTTTGGGTCACTTACAAACTCTTCAAAGGCAAAATTCCTTTTTGCCATTTGTGACAACTTGTTCTCTTGCATGAAAAAAGCTTTCTTTTCCGTATTCTTTGGAGGCCACGCATCGTACGTTTTCCATTCTTTTTTACCAGAATCAAAAACATAAGCCTCAGGAAGTGTGTTTTCACCTTTTCCATTATTTTTTAGGAAATGACGGAAAAAATTAGCTTCAATATTTTTTTGGTAAAAACCTGAAATGCTATCGCCAAAATTAATATTCCCAATAACTTGTTTAGCAGAATTACGAGCCCAATCTCCGTGACTCCATGGCCCCATTACGATGGTATTGTAATTTTTACTGCTCTTTTCAATCGTACTGTATGTATTTAATGGACCGTATAAATCTTCTGCATCAAACCAACCACCAACCGTCATAACTGCAGGTTTAATATTGTTCAAATGTTGAAGAATACCTCGCTTTTGCCAAAAATCATCGTAACTAGAATGATCTTTTAGCTGTTGCCAAAATTCATTATCGGCTCCGTAATACTTATCTAAATTTGAAAGTGGGCCAGCATCAAGAAAAAATTGATAATCATCATTGGTTCCCGTATTGGTAAAAGTATACCATGGCTCTGTGGTACGTGCCTTTTTTTGTGGTCCAAATAAAGGTGTCACTTTCCAGTAACTTAAAAGATAAGCTCCATTGTGATGAAAATCATCAAAGAAGAAATCAGCAATACATGCTTGTGGCGAAACTGCTTTTAATGCCGGGTGATTACTTAATAAAGAATACGTTGCATAAAAACCTGGATAAGATATTCCCCATGTTCCTACGTTTCCGTTATTATTAGGTACATTTTTTACCAACCAATCTATTGTATCATACGTATCAGATGCTTCATCAATATCAGTCTTTGATTTTTTATTAGGTACATAGCCACGCATGTTATCATACAAACCATCACTCATAAACCTACCACGAACATCTTGGTAAACTACAATATACCCTTCTTTCATCATCGTTTCACTTGGTGAAATCGACCTTTTCATTTTATCAGCGCCATAAGGCCCCGAGTTATAAGGTGTTCTTTGCATGATGATTGGATACTTTTTTGAGGTATCCTTTGGAGTATAAATTGAGGTAAATAGCTCAGCTCCATCGCGCATCTTGATATGCACTTCTTTTTTAGTGTAATTTTCTGCTACATAATTTGGTTTAGAATCCTGAGCCGAGGATAATAAGACACCAAATATCAATAATGCAATACTTAGTAGTTTTTTCATGTGTTTTTTAAATTTAATAGGGTTTAAAGATAAAAAATATGTGGAAATAAAAACAGTTTAAAGACCCTAAAATAAATTCATTGTAAAAAAATAAGCATAAAAAAAGGCCTATTCGGCCTTTTTAAATGAATCTATTCCGTCTCTCAACCAATCTTTATAAGCATTGATATCTGAGTTGTAACTTTCTGGTTTATCTGATAGCATATTCCCATCAGTGTCCATAACAATGTAGTATGGCTGTGCATTTGCTTTAAACTTGGTAATTTGAAAATCACTCCATTTATTTCCTACGCTTACCACCTCTTTTCCAGTTTCTTTAGATACGTATTGCTCTTCTTTTGGGAGTTCCCTTTTATCATCAACATATAACGAAATAAGCACAACCTCGTTTTGCAATATTTTTAAAATCATTGGATCAGACCAAACATAATCTTCCAT
>NZ_QKNZ01000147.1:0-8913 GCF_014156605.1 Flavobacterium sp. SOK18b | reverse complement strand
CAGAACAACTTTTTAATTCCTAATTTTAAAATTGTAAATTTTAATAAAAAAATGCCTCAACACTTTAAATTTTGAGGCATTTTTAGTTTTTTGAAATTCTCAATTGATTTTGAGTTTATAAAGCCCCGATGTTCCATTTTTTACAAAACAATAAAACTATTTCACTCTGAAAATAGTGAAAAAATATATGGAAATTAAATAGTAAAAAATTAAAGTTGACCGCTATTTAACTCTAAATTTTAGAATAAAAACTAATTATCTTAATACCCATCAATTATGTTATTATTAATGTAATTCTTTTGTTAAACTATTTTTTTGGCTGACAAACTTGCTCAAAAAAGAATAGCTTTGTACTTTGAAATTAAAACAATGATTAACCCATCAGCTACAGGTTGGATAGATAAATTTTTTAATGAGCAAGATTTTTCTACAAAATCTGTTGCCATTACCACTGATGCTTTTTATGAAAAAGTAAGAGCAACTGGTTTTATTTATGGTCATATCATTTCCTTCAACACTCCTAATCAAATTCAAACCAAAGGCTGGTTTAAAGATGAAATATCAAAGGTAGCATTACTTACACTACTCTATGATATTTTTTGTTTGACAAAAGGAGAAAATCAAAGTAATCTTTTCATAAAAGAAACGGTAGCTTTTTATAACCAAATGAATCCTCAGGGATTTAATTTGTTTAAAAAAATATTACCCAAAGATTCACTGGCGCTTACACTTGAAAAAATTATCGATAATCGGGTACAAACTAACGAAAGTATCATTAATAAAAACTTTTCACACTTAGTTACTAATGCTTTATTATTCATAGATATCATTGCGTACCAGCAATACTTGATTCAAGGTGAAATACCAGATAAATATTTAAAAAAAATAGAAGAAACCATAGTAAACGTGGTGACTATTGCTCTCAAAATAAAATCAAAAAAATCACAATACGATGATCTTTTAATCAAACTTTTTGAAGCATCAATACGTTACAGTAAGTTTTCGAAAGGAACAACACAAAACTTAGATACACTGCAACTAGATTATTTTACAAATGATCTTGAAAAATACTACTTAATTGATCTAGCCTGTATGGCGTTATGGAGCGATGGAGAAATAGAAAATGAAGAAAATTATTTTTTACACTCACTTGCCACTATTCTAAACATTAATGATGAATTTGTAATTCAAAGCTTAAGCTGTACAAATACATTTATTGCACAACACAAAAAAGATATTCCATATTTTAATTATTCAAATCCAGTAAAACATTTTTACGATCAAACTACACAGAGTGTTGTTACCTTGATAAGCCGAAATAAAAACCGGCTATTAAAAGAACTCTATCAAAGTAAGGAATTAATGGTTTTGCTTGCTTATTCCACAAGAAGAGATCTTGATGAAAAAGAAAAGAAAAAAGTTAAAAAACAATTGTTAGAAATTTGTAAAACCATACCTTCTCTTACAATTTTTTTACTGCCAGGAGGTAGTTTATTACTGCCTATTTTGATCAAATTCATTCCTACCCTACTTCCAACAGCATTCAACGAAAACCTGGACGAAGAATAAAAAAAACCCAAAAAGCAATATGCTCTTTGGGCCTTTAATAATTTAGAATTTTAATTGATATACTTCATCAAGGTCATCTTCTGAGCTTATGTTTACATTTAAATCTGTTACAAAACCTGAATTTAATCCATATACCCATCCGTGCAAAGTTAGATCTTGATTGTTTCGCCATGCTCCCTGAACGATTGATGTTTTTGCAAGATCAAAAACTTGTTCCTTTACATTGAGTTCTACAAAGGTATTGAAACGCTCTGTTTCGTCTTGAATACTATCTAAATAGGTATTGTGCAAGCGATAAACATCTTTAATATGACGAATCCAGTTGTCGATAATCCCAATAGATTGATTGCCCATAGCTGCCTTTACACCACCACAACCATAATGCCCGCAAACTATTACGTGCTTTACTTTTAGGACATTAACAGCATAATCTAGTACGCTAAGCATATTCATATCAGTATGCACCACCATATTAGCTATATTACGATGAACAAAAACCTCACCCGGCTTTGCACCCACAATTTCATTTGCTGGAACACGGCTATCAGAACAGCCAATCCACAATAATGGCGGTGTTTGACCTTTAGCTAAATCTGCAAAAAAATTAGGGTCACTAGCCAGCGATGTTTCAACCCATTTTTTATTATTGTCTAATATTTTTTTATAAAAATCGCTCATTATATTTTAATTTAATGTTTGTTAATTATTTTAATCTCTTTTGTAATACATTCAACCTTAAAAATCTATTTCGTCTCCAATTGGTTTTTTAACCATAACCCGTTTAGCTGCGTCATAATAGTGTTCAAAAGTAACATGATTGTTAGAATCATCGGAGTTTTCTAATTCGTAAGCATCTTTAAATCCTTTCAATTTTACTTTTATTTTTTTATCTACAGCTTTAATTGTTTTGAACTCATGAATAAGATCTAAGATGTCATGAGCAATATAAACGGTGTCTTTTGCATCAATAATTACTTTTGACTTTTCGGGAATATCATTCAAAGTTTGCTTGATAGCAGCTTTATTTAAAAATGAAACTTCTTGAGCCAAATCAATGTGAATAACGTCACCTGATTCATAATTCTCTTTTCGAAAGTTGTAAGCTCGTTTTAAATTTCCCTTTAGTACAAAAATGATACTAATAAAGATTCCAAGTGCAACACCTTTGAGTAAGTCTAAAAAAACAACAGCTAAAAGTGTTGCAATAAAAGGAATAAATTGGTATTTCCCTTTATTCCAAAAATGTATAAAAGTACTAGGTTTTGCTAATTTATACCCTACAAGAATAAGCACTGCCGCTAACGTAGCTAATGGAATTTTATTGAGAACAAAAGGAATAGCTAGAACACTAACAAGTAACAAAAAGCCATGAATTATGGTAGACAATTTAGATTTAGCACCAGAGTTACTATTCGCTGATGTACGAACAATAACAGAGGTTAAAGGTAAACCGCCTAATAAAGAACTCACAACATTCCCTATTCCTTGCGCTTTTAATTCTATATTTGTATCTGTGTAACGCTTTTGAACGTCCATCCTATCAGCAGCTTCAATACTCAGTAAAGTTTCAATTGATGCAACAATGGCAATTGTAAAGGCTACAATCCATACTTTAGTATTGGTAACTGCTGCAAAGTTTGGTGTTACAATTATAGCTTTGAACTCTTGAAAAGTGGATGGGACAGGTAAGGAAACCAAATGCTCGTTTCCTATTGCTAATTTACTTCCTGAGATTATAAAGATTTCATTAAGCACCACACCTAGTACAACTGCAATCAAAGCGCCCGGAATCAATTTCATTTTTTTCAAAAAAGGTACTTTGTCCCAAGCTATCAAGATAATCATAGAAATTAGCGTAATAACTATAGCTCCAAGTTGTAAATAATTAAAGATATCGAACAAAGCAGTAAAAGTATTACCTCCATCATTTTGTAAAAAAGCTTGATCGCCTTCAAAATCTTTATCATATCCAAATGCATGAGGTAATTGTTTCAAAATTATTATAATCCCAATTCCTGCTAACATTCCTTCGATAACATTTGTAGGGAAATAATTTGAAATACTACCTGCCTTTGCAAAACCCAAAATTAACTGAATCAAACCTGCAATAAAAACAGCGGTTAAAAAAACATCAAACGCCCCTAAATCGGTAATTGCTGTTATAACAATTGCTGTTAAACCAGCTGCTGGGCCGGAAACACTTAAACTGGAAGAACTAAAATACCCTACCACAATTCCGCCTACAACTCCTGCAATAATACCCGAAAACAATGGTGCACCAGAGGCCATTGCAATACCTAGACACAAAGGTAGCGCCACTAAAAAAACAACAAGACCTGAAGCAAAATCAGACTTGAGGTGCGCAAAAAGATTACTTTTATTTTTCATAAGATAATGATAATTAATATACAAAGCATAGTCCATATCAAAAAGACACAGACGATTGTTTTTCTACAAAATAACATTACCCCAAGTTAGGAGGAGGTGCGAAAATAAAAGATACTACATTGTCATGTTCACCTATCGTGTTTGAAAAAATAAGCTCAATTTCTTCAAAACAAACGTTTATAAGCTCAATATTTACCAATTCTTGATGAACAAAATTCTTGATATCCTTTTGAGAGTCTTCTTCTTCCTCTTCAGAAAAGTCAAAGAAAACAGATATATCACAGCTCTTTTTAATAATAACAACAATAGTTGGCGCAGCTAGAAAAGCTAAGAATAAAAATAAAAAAAAACGCGCAAACACTTTCATTGATTAAGTAATAAATTCCAGCAAATAGAACTACAAAATTGCTTAAAATAAAAAAACAATAAATGAACTACATGCATTAATGGGATAAAGGTAATAAATATTTTATATAGGTAGCATTTAATTTATTTATTGAAAAAAACCGATTAACGTTAATATTGCTCATAATATCTGCAAATTAATCATAAAGTAAATTGATTGTTTTTATCTTTGCATCATAAAATACTATACATGACAATTACACAACTAAAATATGTTTTGGCAGTAGCAGAACATAAAAATTTTACACTTGCAGCCGAAAAATGTTTTGTTACACAACCCACATTGAGTATGCAAATTCAAAAAATTGAAGAGGAATTGAGTATTCAAATTTTTGATCGTACAAAAAAACCTATACAGCTTACTGATATTGGACAAAAAATTGTAAACCAAGCAAAAAATATAGTTGTTGAGGCTGATCGTATTCAAGATATTGTAGAACAACAAAAAGGGTTTATTGGTGGCGAATTCAGGCTTGGAATCATCCCTACTATTATGCCTACGTTATTGCCAATGTTTTTGAACAACTTTATAAAAAAATATCCTAAAGTTAGACTGATAATAGAAGAATTAAACACGAATGAAATAATCACTAAACTCAACAACGGTCATCTAGATGCGGGTATTGCTGCTACACCTTTATTAGAAGAAAAAATAAAAGAAATAGTATTGTACTATGAACCTTTTGTTGCTTACATCCCGGAGAGTCATCACCATTTTCAAAAAAATGAAATTGAAGTATCTGATTTGAATTTAGATGAAATTTTATTACTGCAAGATGGACACTGCTTTAGAGATGGGATCTTGAATCTTTGTAAAAGTGGAGATAGAAATGAAGCGAGCCATTTCCAGATTGAAAGTGGGAGTTTTGAAACCCTTATAAAACTAGCCGATGAAGGCCTCGGAACAACCTTGTTGCCTTACCTACACACCTTAGACCTTAAAGAAAGTGATGCCTTAAAACTTAGACATTTCAAGGAACCGAAACCTGCTAGAGAAGTAAGTTTAATTTTTCCTAAAAGTGAATTAAAAATTCAAATTATAGATGCGCTAAGAACTACAATTGCAGGAGTAATTAAAGGAGCAATAGTATTTCAAAACGTTCAAATTATTAGTTCTATGTCAAAAAAATAAGGAACTTGAGCGTTCCTTATTTTTTTTATGAATTTACTAATATTAAACATTGTTTTAACTCTGGCTTTGTTACGGTATAACTCAAAAGCCATTCTCTTAAAAGCTCCATTTCGTATGGCAACAATGTTTTTATTGCTTTTTCTAACTCTTTACAGAACAAAGCTGGATCAAAACTTACCCTCTCTAAAATTGATTTGGTATAGTCATACATTATTTTCGACATAGTGCAATTTATTTTTTTATTTGAGACAGCGTAAATTTAAACTAAAAATAAAAATGTTTCACTATTATTTAACTTAGTTTTTAGTTTTCAAACCAAAACAAAGGGTTGAAAGCCTATTAAAAAAATTACTTTTTAAATGCTCTAAACATTTCTCGTTTTCCCGGTGGTCCAGCTAATTTTTCTACAGTAAAACCTACTTCAATCATACTACGTTTGACTACGCCTCTTGCTGCATAAGTCACTAAGACACCTTCTTTTTTAAGGGCTGTATACATTTTTTGAAAAATTTCCGTACTCCATAAATCTGGTTGTACTCGATAGCCAAAAGCGTCAAAATAAATTAAATCAAAGGCGTCAACATCCTCTATTTGCTCAAAAAACTGTTTCCTTTTTGTGATTTCAAAATGAGGAGCCAGGATGTTTTTTTCTTCCCAATTGCTGGTATGCATCGTCTCAAAAACAGCTTTATATTCCTCAGCATCTAGTTCAGCTACATAATTCATAGCTAAGACTTCTGTCGCAGATACAGGGTATGCCTCTACTCCTACATAATTTATGGATTGATTTCTTTTAATAGACTCTAAAAAAGTAATGAACGCGTTAAGACCAGTTCCAAAACCGATTTCTAAAATTGATACTTTTGAATTTGGAAAAAGTGCCAATCCATTTTTTATAAAAACATGTTCGGCCTCTTGTATGGCACCGTGTTTAGAATGATAACACTCATCCCATTCTGGTAAATGAATGGTTGTAGAACCATCTAGGGTTTGAATTATTTCTCTTTTCAAAATATATATTTAGGTATAAATTAATAGTAATAGCTTTTTTACCAAAATTAGTGAAAACTAGAAGTTTTTTTTACTTCCTATCATTATTATTTAATAGATACCCTCAAAATTAAACATTATAAGTATATTTTTTTAAATAACAAACAAATCACACTTTTATGCTATAATTAAACGAAATGAATAAAAGTATTCATTGTTTTTTATTTAATTTTGCACGCATTAAACAAAAAGCAATACTTGATTCACATGAATTGTTTTTTTTGTTTGAACAAAAAATAAACAAACAGTACACTATTATGAGTAACACTCTAACTACTAAAATTGAAACTATAAAAGCCACCACATCAAAAATAAACGATGTAGATTTTAAAAACTTAAGCTTCGGTTCTGTTTTTACTGATCATTTATTTGAATGCGATTTCAAAAACGGTGAATGGCAAAATCCTACTATCAAGCCATACGCTCCTTTTTTGATAGATCCATCAACAAGGGTTTTTCATTATGGCCAAGCAATATTTGAAGGAATGAAAGCCTATAAAGATACAAATGACTCTATTTGGCTTTTTAGACCTGATGAAAATTACAATCGTTTTAATAAATCAGCGGTACGTATGGCAATGCCAGAGGTTCCAGAAGATATTTTCATGTCTGGACTTCACCAATTACTACAACTAGACGAAGCCTGGATTAAAAAAGGGAACGGAAACTCGATGTACATAAGACCATTTATGATTGCTACAGGTACAGGAGTAATAGCAAATCCATCAAACGAATATAAATTCATGATAATCTTATCCCCAGTTACCTCTTATTATGCTGGAGATGTTAAGGTTCTTATTGCTGAACATTACAGTAGAGCTGCAAATGGAGGAATAGGTGCTGCAAAAGCTGCGGGTAACTATGCTGCACAATTTTACCCTACAACTTTAGCAAATAAAGAAGGTTTTCAACAAGTTATTTGGACAGATGATGCTACCCACACTAAACTTGAAGAAGCGGGAACTATGAATGTGTTTTTTAGAATCAACGATACCTTATTCACAGCTCCTGTGAGTGAACGTATTCTTGATGGTGTAACTAGAAAAACACTTATTGACTTAGCAAAAAGTGAAGGTATTGATGTTGAAGTTCGTTCTGTACTAGTATCAGAATTAGTTGAAGCAGCAAAAAACGGTACTCTAAAAGAAATATTTGGTGCTGGAACAGCAGCAGTAATTAGTCCTATTTCAGGATTTTCTTTCCAAGATGTATATTATGATCTTCCAAAGGTTGATCATTCAATTGCCATTCAACTAAAAGAAAAATTAACAAACATTCAAAATAAACTTGACGAAGATACTTTTGGCTGGACCGTGAAAGTATAATTTTTTCAAAAACTTAAATTTTAAAAAGTGATTTTCTACAGTGAAAATCACTTTTTTTATTTTTCGTTTAATATGTTTGAAAAATCAGGTTTAAAATAATGAGGACCTTTCATTACTTTGCCATCTTCTCTATAAATAGGTGTTCCATCAGTATTTAATTTGCTCATGTTACTAAGCTGAATGGCTTCAAATACCGCTTCCATTTTATCTTGTAATCCATGGGCTATAATAGTTCCACACAATATATACAACATATCCCCAAGAGCATCAGCTATTTCAACCAAATCATTATTTTGCACTGCTTCTAGATACTCTTCATTTTCTTCTTTCATTAAATTGTATCGTAACAAATGTCTCTTTTCTCCCAAATCAGCAACAGGTGCGTCATGAAATCCTAAGTTAAAAGCAGAATGAAATTGTTTTACAGCGTCAATTTGTTTTTTCATATTCTTTTTATTAATTGAGATGCCAAAATAGCAACTATTTCTAAACTATTGATTAAATTTACAAAAAATTGTAAAACATGTTTAGTCAAGGTCAAATCATTTTTGGTATCTTATTTTTTATCGCTTTTGTTATAGCCGCAGTATACTCCTATAGAAAAGATATTCAAGTTCATAAAACATTTTATAAAGGCAATTATAAAATCCTATTGGGATTTATTGGTTTTATTGCTATTCTTTTTTTGATAAAAGTTTTTTTTAAAAGGTAGTTTTTACCTGATTATTAGTCCACTTCTTGTGGGCTTTTTTATTTATTTTATTTCAACACTACCTTTAATCTAAGTATTTACAAAAAAATACAACAATAATAATCAAGCTTTTACAATTTTACAGTACAGAATTTCAACAACAATTTATAAAAATTTGAGCATTGAAAAACTTTTAAATAAAATCTATAACTTTACAAAATCAAGAAACCAACCCGTTATGCGAATTTTAAAATATATTTTCCTTCTACTTCTACTAAGCCTTGTGGCTTTGACTATATTTATTGCCACTCAAAAAGGAGATTTCACTGTAGAAAGAAGTCATATTATTAAAG
>NZ_QKNZ01000146.1:0-503 GCF_014156605.1 Flavobacterium sp. SOK18b | reverse complement strand
TAAACCACAAAGAGTAGCAGTTGATTCTGCTACTCTTTGTGGTTTAGATAAGGTCGGGCTCTACGTTACAAGTCCTCGTTCCTCCTTGCAGGTCGTCACTGTGGGCTTTCCGCTGCTATCCCTAACGCGGTTTATGAGTTTAGAAGACGCTTTTTTTTAAAGAAGCAAAAACACTACCTATATACAATAGGATAGGATGTTATTGTTGTAACAGCAGGAAAGTGGTGCTCCGTATATACAGAAGTAAAACTATGAACTGCCCTCCAAAGGTATGATTTCACAGTAAAACCATCCTAATTGTAATTAACTGAAAAAAAGTTTAGATTTTAAGAAACGCGTAATCAGTGCTTTAGTTTGAAAGTTAAGAAAAGATTAAAAAAAGGTTTAAAAAAAGCTTGTAAAAGCGAATAAAGGTTGTAGTTTTGCACCCGCAATGACGCAGACGTTCTTTAAAATACTGGCAAGAAAAACAAAGTGAATAGAGATTTAATCTTTAAAAAAAA
>NZ_QKNZ01000145.1:0-6865 GCF_014156605.1 Flavobacterium sp. SOK18b | reverse complement strand
AAATGAGACTGTTTATTTTTCTAATTGTATTAATCGAAAGATTAGTCATTTTATTCAATTGACTTAATGAGAAGGATTCATTTCTGATAAATTTAATTTCAGCTTTATATTTACTTAAAAAATCCTCATTACTTTCTGTTATACCCTTCACTCTTCCTTTATACTTTCCTTGCAACTTTGCTATTGCAATCCCTTCTGCAATGCGTTCTTTAATTGACTCTCTTTCTATTTGCGAAACATTTGCAAGAAGATCACATATCATTTTAAAGATAGGATTAGGTTTGCCGTTTATCCTTGAATGTAAACCTAAATTCTCAATAATTAGATTTACATCTTCCGCATTCAATAGTTCCATAGTAGTTTGAATATCATAGGCATTTCTACCTAATCGATCAACAGAATGAACAACGATAGTTTTGATCGCTCCATTTCTAACATCATTTAGCAACTTTTTTGCTTGAGGTCGTTCAGTGAATGAAACCACTCCAGAAATAATATCGAAGTATTCAATCATTGACGTATCTTTCTGTCTTGCTTCGTTTTGTCCACTTGTCGAAATTCTAATATACTTCGCTGTTGTTGTCATAATTGATTTATTTTTTTAAATACAAATATAATATAATTTTCTTACAAATGTATTAAAAATAGGCTAGTATCTTTTAATACATCAAAAATCTAATGAAATCAGCATTTTCATATTGATAAATCATATTAATTTTAAGGTATAGTTTAAAATTGATATGATTTTATACCTTTTACAAAAACAATCTAGGAATTAAATACTTTCGGGTCTCACTATTTTTCAACTAAAATGATGCTTTAATGGTTTATAATTTTAAATTTGCTTTTATTAAAAATACTCTATAAAATATGCTTAACTCTGAAATAAAGAATAAAATACAACTACTTTGGGATAGACTTTGGGGCGGAGGTTTAACAAATCCAATAACTGCTATCGAACAAATTTCTTACTTACTCTTTATGAAACGTTTAGAAAAATTTCATCCAGAAGTTGAAGAAAAATATAAATGGAGCACTTACAATAGTTTCAAAGGTTTAGATTTAAAGAATAGAATTGTTGAAGTATTTACGTTTGTTCAAAATGATCTAGCAAAAGAAGACGAACCATTTGCTATTGAAATGAAAAAAGCAAAATTTGGTATCGAGACTCCCTCACTTATTGAAGATACAATTAAAATTATTGATGAAATTTTTGCAAAAATTGAAGAAGAGGAGAAAGACAAAAATCAACATTTTCAAGATACATTAGGCGATGTTTATGAGTACCTGTTGAGAGCCACAAATGAAGCAGGGAAAAATGGACAATTCAGAACTCCTCGCCACATTATACAAATGATGGCAGAATTATTACAGCCTAACATTGATAATGAAAATGTAAAGATTTGTGATGTGACTAGTGGAACATCGGGATTTCTTGTTGGCGCATTTCAATATCTAGTCAAAGAAAGTTCTAAAGTAATAGAGTTAGATGAAGAGAATCAACTAGAAAAAGGTTTAGATGGTACTAATTTAACAACTGAAAAGAAAAAAAAATTAATCGAGAACACATTTTTTGGTTTTGACATTGATTCAACTATGGTGAGAATTGGTATGATGAACATGATGATGCACGGAATAACAAAACCGAAAATAAATCATATCAATACTTTATCAGATGAGTATGAAAAATTAATGGGAAAAAATTTTAAGGAACAGATTGCAGTTGATAATTTAGTTAACGGTAGACGTGAAGCTAAAGTAAAGCATTCTGAAACAAAAGATTTGGATCACTCAAAATCCAATACACATGGTAAAGATGAGTTTTCTTATATTCTTGCGAATCCTCCATTTGCTGCAAAAGTAAACAGTAAAAGTATAAGCTCTAATCTAAATCGTATATATGACATAAAATCCGATGCAAAAAAAACGCAATCTTTACAAACGGAATTACTCTTTTTAGAAAGAATTATTTACATGCTTAAAGATGAAGGAAAAGCAATTGTAATTGTTCCCGAAGGCGTACTTTTTAATTCGGGAAAAGCATATAAAAAAGCAAGAGAGATTCTATTAAAAGATTGTGATCTTGAAGCTGTAATCTCTATGCCAAGTGGTGTTTTTAATCCATATACTGCGGTTAAAACTTCAATAATTTTATTCACGAAAAAACAATTTAAAAGTAAAATATATCACACCAAAAAGGTATGGTTTTATGAAATGAAATCTGACGGCTATACGCTAGATACTAATAGAAAAAAGTTAATTGGAAATTATCCATTACCTGTAACTATATCTGAATTTAAAACTCGAAAAAGCAAACCACAAAAAGATAGAAGGCATAAACATTTCTATGTTCCAATTAAAGAAATAGAAGAAAATAAATTGGAACTTAATATTAACTTATACAAAGAATATATATTTGAGGAACAAGAGTATGACCCACCAACTTTATTGTTAGAAAAACTTTTGACTATTGAAGACGAAATTAATAAAGGTTTAACTCATTTGAAATCAATTATAGAATAAAATGCAAAAAAAAGTTAGCATAACGGATATTTGCAATTTTCAAGGAGGTAATCAACCTCCTAAATCTGAATTTTTGGAAACTCCACAAAAGGGTTACATTAGATTATTACAAATTCGAGATTTCGAAAATGATTCAAAGGCAATATATATTGAAGATAAAGGTAGTCTCAAGAAGTGTTTAGAAGACGACATTCTACTCGCGAGGTATGGTGCATCTGTTGGGAAAGTTTTGACAGGAAAAGCAGGAGCTTATAATGTTGCTATGATGAAAATCACACCTAATGAACTGGTTTTAAAAAGGTTTATGTTTTATGTCCTAAAAAGTTATCAATTTCAAAAATTCATAAAACTCATTTCAGAATCAAGAGCGGCTCAAGCTGGATTTAACAAAACAGACTTAAGTAGATTTTATTTTTATTTACCAAGTATTGAAAAACAAGAAATAATCATTGCACAACTTGACACAATTCAATCTTTAATTGATAAAAGATTTGATAATCTTAGAATTTTGGATAATTTTCTAAACTCTTTTTATTACCATCTATTCGGAGATCCTGTAAAAAATCAAAAAAAATTTAATACAAAAAAATTAAAAGAAATTGTTAATAAAGATACAATTATCACATATGGAATAGTTCAAGCTGGTCCAAACATTGAAAACGGAATACCATATATTAAATCAGGAGAGATAAAGAACGGTAGTATAAAAAGTAATAGTTTGTCTCAAACGAGTAATGAAATTGCTGAAAAACATAAAAAGTCTAAATGTAATATTGGTGATATTATTATTAGTATTAGAGCATCTATCGGAGAATGCGCTATTGTCCCACTAGAATTAGATGGAGTTAACTTGACGAGGGGGGCTGCAAGAGTTTCACCAAATGCAAATATCGTTGATAGGTACTATTTATTTCAAACGATGTCAAGTGAAGGTTTTAAGTTTCTAACAAATAAACATATCAAAGGCTCAACTTTCAAAGAAATAAGCTTATCAAAGCTTAGAGAAATAAAAATACCTGTACCTAATTTAGAATTACAGTCTAAATTTTCTGAAACATTTTTAAACATTATGAAACAGAAAGAGTTAATAAACAAATCATTAGGACAGCTACAAGGTCTTTTTCAATCTCTTCTGCAAAATGCTTTTAAAGAAAATGTTGCTGTAAATGAGGAGCCAGTTTTCATTGAGTTAATAAAAAAAATGTCGATTGAAGATTTGAGAGGAGACAAGAAACGTTTACAATACTTAATTAATTTATTTAAGGAAAAGAAATTTGAGGATATGCATGAGTATTCAGATGCAAAAGAAATGTTGTTTGTTTTGATTGCAGAAAATGAAATAACACAAAAGTTCAATAATGATACCATTGAATTACAGATAACATGAAACTTGTAAAACTCACAATATTAGAAAAATTTAGAAGCCTTACAAAAGTTAATGGTAAAGATCTAGTAGTTAATTTTAGAGAAGATGAACCAAATGAGTCGTGGAAAGAGTTTCATCCATATTGCTTCGCAGGTCTAAACGGTAGCGGTAAATCAAACGTATTAGAAGCATTAGCTAATATTTTTTATCATCTGGAGTGTTGTACTTTAAATTCTGAGTATTCAGATTATTTAAAAAGTGATGCTTTTCAAAAATCAAAATCTGATCCAATAGCTTATGAATTAGAATACTATATTATCCCTAAAGATTCGGAAAAACAATCTATCTATGATTATGTAAATGTTATTATAAGAAAAGAAAAAAATGAAGATCCAAAAATTAAAATAAAAGCACAAGATCAGGAGGAAGACGCTAAATTCCATGAACTCAATGAATCTATAAGAACATTTTTGCCCGAATTAGTGATTGGATATTCTTCAGGAGAGAATGAAATTCTTAGCTTACCATTTATAAAATCTCGATTACTTCAACTAGATGAATATTATTATCATTTAAAAAACATCGGTAAAATAGAACTAACGTATGATTTAAATAAGAAGCCTGAAAGTAGTTTAGTTTATATGGACTATCATATGAGTCAATCAATACTACTGTCTAATTTTCTATTACAAGATGATGAGACTTTGGAGCCTTTAAAAAATCAATTGGATATAGATAAATTAGATAGTTTTAGATTAGTAATTAACAATCATGAATTATATCATAAAAGTGATGATTTAGATATTGGCTATTTACTTCCTTTAGTTAAAGAGACGGTTGATAAGCTACGTAAATGTTCTACCACTAATTATATTGAAAAAAAAGATAATGACAATAATGACTTTGAATATTTAGATTTTTGTCTAAATAAAGATACCAAAGAGGCATTTATTAAACATTTTGAGACACCAATTAGATTATTTAAGGCATTTCAAGTTCTCTCATTACTAAATTTGAGGGTTATAGATAAAGATTTAAAGAATGAAATCTACACATCTGATAGCTTATATGCTATGTATAAAATCCCTTCATACAAAGAGCGGGAACATATTTTTCATTTTAATTTGTTTAAAATAAAAAAGAATAACTGTGAAGATAAAATGTTACTGAAAGCATTCTCAGATGGCGAACATCAATTTTTACACACTATGGGTATTTGTCTTATGCTTCAAGACAAAAGCACTTTATTTCTTCTTGATGAGCCTGAAACTCATTTTAATCCTGAATGGCGGTCAGAATTTGTAAGCTTATTAAAGGAAAGTTTAGGCAAAAGCGGTGTTAACCACTTAATGAGAGATATAATTATCACGTCACATTCTCCATTTATAATATCAGATTGCTATCCTGATAAAGTAATTGTATTTGAAAAAAACAGTCAGCCTCAAAATGCAAGCGATTTAAATATAGAAACATTTGGTACTTCTGTAAATTTATTAACTAACAAAATATTTAAAAGAAAAAATACTATTGGGAATTATTCATTAAGTAAAATAACTGAATTTAGAAATAGAGGTCTAAAAGGAGAAAGTCCAAGTAAATTAATAGAAGAAATTAATAGCGAACTAGGAGATTCAATAGAAAAAATAATTCTAATAAAGGAAATTTCTCAAATAGAAAAAAGGCAAAATTGATATATCACTACGAAAATATTAGGCACAGTATTACCAAAGGACAATCTTTTGTAAATTATATTGTTTTAGAGATTTTATGTCGTTCTAAAAAGCTAGGAATGCCAGAGGAATTTGACGAAAATTTAGTTATTGATAAATACAAATCCTTAATAGCAGTAAATGAAGCTTACATAAAAGTTCCACTCAATAATGCATATCAAATTTGTCAAAAAAAGCTTAATTCAAATGATTTAAAATTACTTAAAAAGGCTTTGCATAATAACTTAGATATAGTAGGGATTTGCAATGGAAACACTAAGCCTGTATTGTATATCGATATTAAAAAAATTGATAAAGACTTAGCAAACTATCTTTACAAATTTTCAAAATATCTTTATACTGATGTTCTTAAATTAAAGGCTTTCACTGATTTATTTGGAAAACTAAAAGATCACTACCTTGAGTTCTCGACAGCTAATGGCTTAAAATCAAAAAGATGTCCTTTTTGTGGATCATCTAGAATGCTGAATGAATATAATACTAAAAAAGAAGCATACGATCATTTTTTACCAAAAGAACAATATCCTTTTATCAGTATTCATTTTATGAACTTGGTGCCAATGTGTCACACCTGCAACTCTTCATATAAAGCGAGAAAAAACCCAATAGACATTCTTAGATCGGGAGTACAAAAAAAAGTCTTTTATCCTTTTTTTAACTATGGAAAAATAAACTTTGAACTTAATATTTCCAATCTAAATTTAGCAATAATAAATCCTGCCGAAATTACAATATTTAATACTCTTGATGGAAATAGTGATGAAGTTCAATCTTGGGAAGAAATTTTCGGAATCCAAGAAAGACATAAAAGCATATATGTTGGAGATAGTTTTAATTGGTTCGAAGAAGTAAGAATAGCAACTAATGAATTTGGAGACAGTTATAATACATACAAGTCAAATTTGAACAATAACTATTATTCAAATGAAAACTTCATGAAATTATCATTATTAGAGGCTTGTGAAAAAATTGGTTTAATATAATTTTTTAAACCAATTAAGTCATTTTATAAACGTTATGATACGATTTATTGACGTAAATACTGATATTTTTATAGATTGATGCTTTTTTACTTCAAACGATTGTATATATTCCTTTTTCTTTTATGACTTCATTCATTATAAGCTCAGTAATATCTTGATTACTTTTTTTTACTAACAGAGCATCAAAGACATATAATGGATAGATGTTTATCTGATTTAGTCTTTTTATACATTCAGTAATTATTTCTACTTCTAATTTAAAC
>NZ_QKNZ01000144.1:0-10427 GCF_014156605.1 Flavobacterium sp. SOK18b | reverse complement strand
TTCACAATTTTATTTTCTTCAGATATAGAATAGTTGATGATTATTTCATCTTCTTCACTGTTTTCGATTATTTTTTCAATCTCAGGGAGAAGTTCTATAATAGATTTTGATAACTCTTTTGCCCACTCTAGTTTTCCTTTATGCTTCAAATAGCTTTTAAAGAGTTTCAAATCATTTAATCCTTCCTCTAAATAGCTCAGTTCATCCATAAATTTTGAAGCATCATCTCCACGAGCTTTTTGGAAGTGTTCGCTTCGTGTTAAATAACTTTCTGATTCTAAATAAAAGTCTTCGGGATTTGTTATTTTGGATATTCTATTTGCATGTTCTATTGTTTCCTCAATATCAAAAAAACTATAACTCAAATGTTTTTTTGCTTTAGCAAAAATATCTTTTGTGATACCATAACTTTTGGAAAATATATAATCATTGAAATCTTCATCTATTTTGGATAGTTCAATAGAATAAGATGATAAGCTTGAAAAATTCAATCCTTCAAAATCTTTTTTAATACGAGTATTGTAATTTGAATACAATATGCTCGATTTGACTTCTTTAATTGTTGATTTATCTACATTATTTGCAATTAACAAGGTCTCTATAAAATGGAGTAATCGGTCTCTTTGAATTATTACACTTTCCTTGGTTTCTGTAGTTGAATTCCAATATGTACTGAAATGACGATCTATTAATTGTACTAATCTATCATCACTAATGAATCGTATTCGTTTGTCTAAATTACGTTTTCTTAAAGTTTTTATTACTGATTCTTCTGCTCCACTCACAATTTTTCCAGTTGTCATAACCCAAACTTCATTTATGAGGACTTGTTTCATATTGTACAAATCTTCATAAGGATTATCAAACGATTGCTCAATTTGGTTTACCACTGTCATTAACCCTGTGTCTGTTGATACATTCCCTGTTAATTTCCCTGTTTTTGCTACAATAGAAAGGAATCTTTGCTCGTTCAGTTTGTCATATTCGAAGCAAATTATATCCTTTCCTCTTTCACTTGTGCCGTGATATTCAATTGGAGCTATATAGCCCATTTTGCTCAAAAGAGGAATAATCAAATCTTGTCGAAATTCTTTTTCATTTAAACTTTTAAGAAGCTCCTTTTTCTCGTTTGGATTCATTGCATTGCGGTCTTACTGTTAAAACTGTTATTTTGGATTTTTTCTTGTATTTCCATTACAATTGAATTCGATTCTTTTCAGCATTCAATCCACAGATACACTAAAATCTAGTTATATCTCGTGGTATTTTCTTGAAAATAATATGATGTTTCAGCATAAAATCCTTTTCAAGTAAACAGTTGTCAGCATAAATGATGTATTGGCTAGCTTTGTGTTTTATTTTAGCCATAAAGTCATAATCAACTGTAGTTTGTCCGTCAATTAAATAATAAAAATAATAATCAGTTTGGTCTTTTGAACCTATTCTGTAGTTTGCTTCTGCAAGGTCTGGAATAGTGGTAAATGGAGTTCTCGTTTCAGAATACCAAATGTATTTCAAGATGTTTTCTATCCCTACAGATTCATTCAAAATATCTTCTTCAAGAAACAAAGGTTCGCCTAACTCATAAAAATTAAAATTACCGCCTGTGCCTTCAATTGCTTTTTTATCTTCGCCATAACCGTTAATCACTCTTTTTACTCTTTCGGCAGTAATGGTATTGGCATAATCTTCCATTTCTATTAAGATGAATTTTCTGTTTCCGCTGTCTTGTTTATTTAAGTTTAAAACAGCATGTGCCGTTGTTCCTGAACCTGCAAAGCTGTCGAGAATTATGTCGTTTTCTGAAGTTATTTGGGATAGAAGCAATTCTATCAATGAAATTGGTTTTGGATAGTCAAAAACTTTTTCTTCAAAAAGAGATTGAATAATTTTCGTTCCTTCTGAATTCAAACCAATTTTATAAGCTTCGTTACTCATCCATGATGAAAGAGGATTTATTTCCGTTTTAAGCTCTTTCGAATATCTCTTCAGCATTGGTTTCCCCAATATTGTTTTTGGAAATACAACTCTACCTTCCTCAATCTTTATGTTCATTGTTTCTGGAAAGTATGTCCATACACGCTTCGGACTTGGAGGGTAAACGAGTCCAGTTTTAGGGTCTACTAAATCAAAAAATTGGTTTGGTCTTTGATCTTTGGTCATGCCTACGGTTAAGTCGCCTAAAGTCCATGATCCTCTCGGATCGTTATCAGGGTTCGAATAATTTTTATAATCTTTTTGACTTCCCTTAAATTCTGAATTAT
This sequence comes from Flavobacterium sp. SOK18b, assembly GCF_014156605.1. Classification (NCBI taxonomy): domain Bacteria; kingdom Pseudomonadati; phylum Bacteroidota; class Flavobacteriia; order Flavobacteriales; family Flavobacteriaceae; genus Flavobacterium; species Flavobacterium sp. SOK18b. The sequence goes on along the minus strand of NZ_QKNZ01000144.1, from coordinate 8,163 downwards.
TAGATTTGAAGTAAGAAACTACATATTCATGATCAATCGATATGTTATTTTGAGACATCTGAGATGAAGCTCTTCTTCTCCAAATTAATGATGAAATATAATTTTTAGCACCAAAGATCTCATCACATAATAATTTCAAATGTGAATGCTCATTATCATCAATACTTATAAAAATAGCGCCGTCTTTTGCTAAAAGTTTATGTAGGAGTTTTAGTCTTGGGTACATCATACACAACCATTTGTCATGGCGGGTTAAATCTTCTCCATCTTTTCCTACTACTTCGCCCAACCATTTCTTTATTTTTGGATGGTTTACATTGTCGTTATACACCCAACTCTCATTACCCGTGTTATACGGTGGGTCAATGTAGATACACTTTATTTTGCCTTCGTATTCTGGCAACAAGCTTTTTAAGGCTTCAAGGTTGTCACCGTGAATGATTTTATTACCGCTATTGTTGGGTTCGGGTTGTTGTATGCCATCAGTAAAACTGTACTTTGGTTCTAGTATTTTATAGGGTACATCTTGATGATGGTTGATTACTTTTTCTTTTCCTATCCAGTTTAATGTTGGCATTGTAATTTGCTAGTTTTATTAAGTTGGGTAAAAATAGGATATTATTGTTAAATGAAGGCTATGCTGATTTGTTTGGGTTAATTAAAATTGGTGAAAATTGTTGTCATTTCTTTTATTTAATCTTCTAAGTTATTCTATAAAATTCTTGAGCTCTTTTTAAAAGCTCAAAAGAATTTTATGGAAATAACTTTTGTCCATTTTGATTAGCACTTTTAATATTTTCTATAAAACTAGAATTATATAATACTATAAATCTAGTTTTATATAAATGTATTTTTTTTAACCAATCAAAAGGAAACTCAATTTTTTGTAATTATTTCCTTTTACGGGAACTTCCATAGGTTGGCAACCTTTCTAAATTCTCTTGTGGTATCAAAGTTAAATATAGATTGTTATTGGCTCTTGGCCATAGTCCATAAATGTATTCTACTCCAGGTTCAATAACTATTTTCTGATTGAAGATTATAGTTCCTGTATGTGATGGACGATCAGGGTAATGTTGATCTTTATTAGTGGTTAATCTAAATTTTAATTCATTGGTTTCAATACCTAGATCAAATGAGCTTTTAGTAGTAGCTTCTTTTATTGAAATTTCATTTTTAAAACTAGTTAGTTTATCTAAGTAACGATAATTTATGATCTCTTTCGTGGTTGAGTTTCTTTGTAAACTCAAAAGATTATAAGCCTCAATAGTTTCCAATGATTCAATAAATAGAATCCAATTATCTGAACCCAATATGGGACGATAATGTTTTTTTAATTCAACAAAATTCATTTTGAAGCAATTACATAGCATTCCTTTTTGAAAATTAGAAAGGTGTAGCCAATTTTCAGTTTCAATGGCTTTTTCTAAATTTTCATTTATTTTTTTTTGTTCTTGAACATTTTTCAAACAAGCTTCTTCTTGTTCTTTACTGATGCAAAAATTGCACTTATATGTTGAAATAAGATTACTTGTCAATGCTTGATTGATAGTTGATTTAAAATTCAATCTACTAGATACTTGAAAATCATCAAATTTAGGACAAGACCCACAAGGAATAGAAAACATTAGTAAACCACGTGAAGAAATAAGTTTGTTTAGCTGACTTTGAGAAATTTCAAAAGTTTCCATTATACTTTTGGCTGTATTTAAAAATTCAAAACCATTAAACTTCCAGTATAGTTCAATGATTGATTTCTCTCTTTCAGTACATTTTTCTGAAACTTGAACTCGAATATTAGAGACTTTTTCGTTTATATTTCCCATGACGTTTTTAAAAAAAGCGTGGAACTGTTTCTTGTTAGCACTATAGGTATCTCCAAACACCAGCACACCAAACAAGAACAGCCCACGCTAGGCATGGGCGTCTTAGTTTTGATATTAGCGTGCTATTAATTTTGGAGATTTTATAGTACTAATTCAAAAGCTAAACACTTTATATTTTTATTTCTAAAACTGTATTTTGCTACATTTTATATTGGTTTCAAATTTAGTCAAAGTTTTTAAAGAGCGATATCTATTTTTAAATAATTAATCTATCAAAGGTCGAGTTTAAATAAGAAATGATTTTACAGCCTCGTTGACAATTTGCTTCATACTGGTATCCTCTTGCAAAGCTTTAAGCTTTAGTTTTTTAAGTAGTTCTTTTTCGATATAAAAAGAAAATTGGACTTCTTCTATTTCTTTGGTAACAATAGGAACAATTTTTTGAATTGCTTTTTGCTGATTGCTTGATTTCGCCTTGTTAATTAGGTCATTGATGTTTTGTTTTTCCATAATGATAGATTTGTATTTTTATAGATTTATAGATTTATAGATTTATATTTTTCTATAATCATATTAGCTTGGTTAAAATTTCTTCTGTAAGTTGGTCAATCTGTTTTTGTGCATTTTTGTCATTTGACACCCCTTTTAGCAGAACTGAGCGTGTAAAAGCAACCAAATCACTGATATGAGTATTAGCTATTTTCACGTTATATTCTTCTAAGCCAATTAAAATATCTAGGGTTAAAGTCGTGTTTGGTTTTATCATATTAAAAACAACCAAGGTATCCATAGTTCTTTTCTCTTGTTCAATAATGGCAAGGGTGCTTTTTATGGCAAGCAGATCTAGAATACCGGCTTTAGTTGGCACAATAATTAAATTTGATATTGAAATCAGTTTCGCTAAATGATTAGATAAATAAGGGGGAGTGTCTATGAATATAAAATCATATTGCAGTTCCGAAATACTTTCCAATTTATCTTGATAGGGAATTATTTTAAAATCAGTAACCAATTCTTCTAATTGGCTCAAACTTCCTTGTAAATCAAAATCTAATACGGCAACTCTAGAATTTGCAGCAATATTTTGTGCAAGATTAAAAGTAAGAGTGCTTTTACCAACTCCACCTTTTTGGTGTGTTATTAGTATAATTTTCGGCATGTTTTAAAATTTAAACGGTTATTATTTTTGTAAACTTAGCGAGGGGATTAGTAGCCCAAATCCTTACCACTATCAAGAATTTTCCTCATAACTTTTATTGACAAATCCGTTATGGATTTTGGGAAACTAGTCGGTATCTTAGCAAATGGGATTTGCTCTTTTATACTTTGAATTGGGTTCAATTGTTGCTTTACCTCATTTAACCCAGTGTACTTAAATATGAAATTTTTAGCCTCGTTCTTTACTCCACTGGATATTTTACTTCCTAATTCTTTTTCGGACTTTTCAATATCATAATTTTTCTTTTTATCATTAAAATATTCATACGATTGGTGAATGGGTCTGGCATACTCGAATTTTTTATCGAAAGTTTGCTCTGCCGTTTTGAAAAAAGCACTGCGATTAAAACCAACTTGATTTTTTCCAGCTAAAAGCATTTTGTCCCTTGCGGCTGACAAGGGAGACAGTGATATTTTATCCCGTGCGTTATGGTTGGTTTTATCGTGTCTAGAGACTAAAACATGTACGTGAAAGTTGTCGCCACCTTTCAAAGTGTCGTGTTTGATTACTTCCTTGGTAAATGGATCTCTGTTTAGTTTCGCTTCCAATTCCTTTATTTTTTCAGGATTATTTTTTTCGATTTCAATTTCTCGTAAAAGCTCCTTATTTCTTATAACTTCCCTGTCTTTGTGGTTGTAATGCCTTTGTGTCTCTACTTTTCCATACCAAAGTAAATCATCCCCTGTAAGTTGTCTTTTGCTCAAATCGAACCCTTTTTGATGGGCGAGGTCTCTGTATATACTTTCTTTTTTGGTTCCGTATTCTCTCTCAATTGCTTCATTTACTTTGTTATCATACAATGTTTGAGGAATTTTATAGGTTCCATTTTTTTGTTCATGTACAAGTGTTTTTGGAATAGAGACCTCTTTGTTTCCAAAACCTTCCAAATTCAGTTCAACTTTCAAAGATTTTTTATTTTCTAAAATGATTTTCAAATCTTTTAATTCCTTCCATTCTTTCGGATTTGTATTTTCTTTGATCTCTATTCCTCTTTCTTTCAAGTAATCTTTGTAAATTTTATTTGTTTCCATTTCTAAAGCTTTCTTTTCCTCATTGCTCGGAAGCTTGTCGGGGTTAATGAAGACCTCCCTTTCGAAATTTGAAGCATATTCAGACATTAGATTTTTGGTGTAAAGTTTCAATTGCATTTTGATAAGTTCTTGTTTGCTTTCTTCATGAACAGGACTGTTTTTATCGTATCCTCTTTGGGTTAATTCGGCAACGGCAATTTTTTCAAGGTGTTTTAATTCATCTTTACTCGGCGAAATATTTAGCATGTAAAAATTAGATTCGCTTAGTTTCCGAGACCCTTTATTCGAATCGATAGTATCTTTGACATCATCCATTTTTATGTTTTGCAAAGGTTGTGTCTCTGAGTATTCTTGATTGAAAAAATTCTCCTGTAGTCTTACCTTGTCAGTGTCGATTTCGTTTTCCTTATTCAGATATTCTACAAGCCCTGAACAACTGGAACTTGATTTGGCATCGTGCGCTATAAATTTTATATTCATGATTTTATCGTTTTCGTTTAAAGACTTCTCTATATTCTAAAATATCTTTCCAATCGTCAATATCCCATTCAATTACCACTTTATCCTTACTGATAAGCTGCTTTTCTATTTTTGTATTTTCCTTTAAGATTTGGTGTAATCTTCTGTAAAATCCTAAATCTTCATTTATTCCTTCTATAGTTTTTTCCATGGAAATAAGCAGTTGATTTTTCGATGATAAGTCCCGTGTGAGGCTAATTATTTTTTTATCTAGCTCCCAAATCTTATTAGGTTCTTCCGCTTTTTTAATCAAAGATTCGTTTCTTGATTCAATAGATTGAATGTTTTTATTTTCAAAAAGGGCATTTATTTTTCGGTTCATGGGAGTCCAAATATCTCTCTCGCTTATTTTTAAAATTTTCTCATTCGCTTTAAAATCGTCTTTCATTACCTTTTTTAAATTATTAATTTCAAATTTTAGTTCTTCGAAATTTTTTAAAAAAATGTTTGAGATTTGTTCGTTCGGAGCTATGTTATTTACCTTAAAAAAATAATGGATTTGAGAAATGCACTCGTTAAAAGTTGTGAAAGAATAAGTTTTTTTCAACCAATCAAGCTGGCTTTTGCATACGTTGCTAATTCTGATGTTTACATCCTTCTGCATGTAATTATGTTTACTATTATCCATCGTAAAGTGTTGATTATTAGTTGATTTTTGTCTTTTTTAGTAAAAAAGGAGAAAGAATGCACGCATTTATTAAAAACAGAATAAATTAAAACATTAAAAATCAGTCAGTTGTGGTTTAGATTGTCGCATAGCGCAATCCCCTCTTGCTCCCTCATATCTTCATATTCTATCTTTAATTTCACTGCCACTTACCAAGTATTCATTTAAGTCTTTAAATCCATCAAATAGCACTCTACAATCTTTCGCATTTTTAAATTTCCCTATTACCAATGAAGTGTATTTATCTCCTGTGGTGTCATTGTCTAAGTACAATTCTATAAAATCATAATCACTCAAAACCGAAAAATTCTTCACTAACAATGCCACAGAATTTAAAATCAAATAATCCGATTCCTCTATTTTTAAATTTCCCCGAATCTGTATAAAAGATAAATAGTCGAAAAAACCTTCGTAGATCCTTAGCGTTTTTGATCCATTATGGATTAATGATATGTCTTTCTTGCCTAGGCATATTTTTGAATATTTAGATCTGATTTCCCAACCTAGACTTTTATTTTGAAATCCTAAAGCGAAGTAGTTTTTGTCATTTATTGTGTAATGAATTTCTTTTAGCAGTTCAATATTTTTAGAATTATTTATTTGTCTTGTTTTTAAATACTGAACTAAAGCAACATGTTGAACCGGTAATATTTTTTCAACTTGATTTTTACTATTCACTTCCTTAGTTCCTGTTTCAAAAATTTGCTTTTGAAAAGAAAAAGAGCTGTCAAAATCGCTTAAAAAGACTAAAGCATCTTTCACTGTGTAATCGAAGTATTTAACTGTAAAATCAACTGTATTGCCACCAAAACCACTTGAATGACAATACCACCGATTTATTTTTTGATTAACCTTAAATGAAGCTGTTTTTTCTATTGCAAATGGGCTTAAATACCAACTTTCAAATCCATTTGTTTTTTGTGGGTTCAGTCCCATTTTAAATAATATTTGTTCTATTGGGATATTTTTTGCTTGTTGTATATTCATCTTATTTTTTGTTTCAGTAGCGATTATTTCTAAACAGTTTTTCGTGATTCATCTTACCCAACTTACCCAACCCAGTAGTAGCGGGGTGGGTAGGTTATTTTACTATCTATTTTTATCTTACCTATCTTACCCATTAATTTAATAAGTAATTGTTCTTTAGATTTTTAATGTTTTGGGTAAGATGGGTAACCTTGGGTAAGAAGAATATTGTATTAAGTTACCCATGATTTCCCTAATGTTTTAGGTGCTTACCAATGTTTGGGTAAGATGGGTAAGTAGAAATCAAGTTTTTCTAATATTTTTAATTTACAGGGAAAAGAGTTAATGTTTTAACCATATAACCGTAAACCCGCCTTTCTTTATCTTTAATGCGTTCAAAACCTAAAGACATCATTGCTTTGCCGATATTAATATGATTTAATCGTTGGTACTTTATCGATAAATAGTGTAATACATCGCTTGATGTCATAAATTGCTGTTCTTCTATGTTTTCTGGAATTAAAAAATATTTGCTAATAATTTCATGCTCAACTGATAAAGTAGTAAATTTCGAATTTCTTTTTTCATTTTCTTGTACATCTTGAAATGACAATTCAGAATCAAAATTGCTATTTGCAAGTGCATAAGCTTGTGCCCAAACATGGTCTATATTTATTTTTTTCTTGTAGTTAAAATTGATGGGATTGATAAGTTCAAAACAAAGCCACCTTACGCTTCCAGTTTCATCATTTAAAAAAGTTGCCATATTGGTACTTCCAATAAACGAACATACTCTTGATAAAATGCTGTTTTTTCTATCATAAGGTAATCTTTCATTTATATGTGTTTTCGAGAAATATGATTTAAGTTGGTTTATTTCTTTTCGGCTTAATACTGCCAGCTCATCTAAATTTAAGAGAAAGTTCTTTGCAAGCAGGATTCGCGCATCCTTATCACTACTTATATCTTCTGCAATATAATTAGACAAATCAGGAGGACACATAAAACGGCAAAATGTTGATTTGCCGGAGCTTTGCCCTTTATGGACTAAAATAAATGCTTGTTTATTGAAATAGTCATCTAGGAATACACATTTTACAGTCCTTACACACCATTTTACAAAATGATATTCGAATTGTTTTTGGTCAAATGTTGATACATAACTAGCTAATTCTTGAATATGTAACTTTCCATCCCACTTTGGAAGCGATAAAAAATATTCTTTAATAGGGTTGAAATTAGTTACATAATCACTCCTTAAAAGCGCTATAAGATTCGAGATAGAAATCTTTATACCTTTTTTTTGCAGTTCAATATATAGTGAATTCTCATTTACAGATTTAAATTTTTTTTCTTTTTTGGGTTTGTACTCAATTTCTAGTGCAATTTCATTGTATCTGAAATCGTATTTTTCTGAAAGATATTTTTCGGTAATGCCGAAAATGTTGGATACAAAATCACTATTTTCTTCTTTTTTATTTTCCATTTAACCATACTGATATGGAAAACTTTGCGTAAATTTGCATTGTCTTCATTTATGAGATATTTAGGCGTTAACGACTTTTGCGAGGTGTTTGCGCCTTTTTTATTTCTGATTGTTTTTTCTACCGTATTCAAGTAGTTCTTTTGGAGAATAATAATATCGACCGTTATAGTCATAATGGGGTAAATCTTTATTCTTTCGCCAATCAATTATTGTCGGAAGTGAGATTTTCAAGAATTTTGATGCTTCTTTTTGGGAAATTAAATCCTCAGGGTTAGATTCGTTAGAAGTCTTTGATATCTGGAAATTTTGTACTTTATTAAGTATTATTTCTACAACTTTTTCTAAATCTTGCTTACTGTGTGAATACAATTGGATAGACATAACTTTACTTGTTTTTAATTAGTATTAATCGATTTTTCAATACTGTAAAGTTGTAAATAAGAAAAGGA
>NZ_QKNZ01000143.1:0-5332 GCF_014156605.1 Flavobacterium sp. SOK18b | reverse complement strand
GTCTAAAACGTTTAGTTTTCTATTCTGAGAATTTGAAAAATAAATATTAAATACCGCAATTGAAATACATAAAAAAAGTTTATTCATTTTATTTTTTGTTAATTACAAAAAGTTTTTAGTTCAAACTATAAGACTAAAAGTAAATCAGTATAGAAACTTCTTTTTTTAAATTTTAGTCTAAATATAGTAGATTTAAACTACAAAAAATATTTTTCAACCAAAAAGCAGTTTGCTTATTTGGTAAAAAAATACGTGAACTTGTCTCTTGAAATTCTCTCAAACTCTTCGAAAAACTTTTAAGTAATCGATACAAATATTCTGTTGTGCTTTTCAGCTACGTCTTATTAAACCTGTATTTAATTTTTTGTTTTTCGGTTGTTTCAATTTATTGTTAATGTTATGAAAGCAACTAGGCAATTATTGATTTCTAGGATTATTTATTTAAGGCAACATCATCTTTCCCAGATTGTAACTATTACAAATTAATAGAGATTTACTTTTTTTAATGTTAAAAAGTGGGATTCATACGCTAGCGGTATAAAAAGTATAGAAATAAATACGTCAAAAGAGAGATTTCGATAAAGATCTCTTTTACTTTTGCCAGATGTTAGAAATTCTGTTCCAAGACGAATATATTATTGCAATTAATAAGCCAAGTGGATTGTTGGTTCACAAATCATTTTATGCGCGCGATGCAAAAGTGTTTGCTATTCAAGAATTGAGAAATCAAATAGGAGGGCAACATGTTTATCCTATTCATCGGTTAGACCGCAAAACATCAGGTGTCTTGTTATTTGCGTTGGATACCGCCGTTTTAAAAATTATGAATGATCGTTTTGCCACTCGCGAAGTCGAAAAAAAATATTTAGCAATTTTACGTGGTTGGTCACCCCTAGAATTAACGATTGATTATGATTTAACTAATGATGATGGTGTTGTACAAAATGCAGTAACCTATTTTCATCGATTGCAAAGTGTTGAAATTGAGTTGGAATTTAACAAACAGCCAACGTCACGATATTGTTTGGTTGAAGCGATTCCTGAAACTGGGCGTATGCATCAATTACGAAAACATTTCAAACATATTTTTCATCCCATTTTAGGAAGTCGGCCACATGGATGCAATAAACAAAATAAATTATGGTTGGAGCATTTTGAACTGAAAGGAATGATGCTTCATGCCCATCAGTTAATTTTTAATCATCCCATAACAAATGAACAATTAATCTTGAATGCAAAGATTAATGAAGAGTTTAGCAGAGTAGGTACTATTCTTAATCTAGATTTGAGTACGTATGAATAGCATATTAATTTGTAAAGCAATGCTTTAAGTTATTGCTTTATTTGGAAGCAATAGTTTCAGTATAAAGAGGACCATATTTCAGATTTTTGATTAATTCTTGAGACATTTATATCGTATGCTATTTTTACCGATTTGAAGTTAAAGCTTAAATTCATAAATACTTTCACAGCATTTACGATAAGTTTATTTTTCAAAATGTTACTTCGCGCTGGGCGTAGTTCAGGATTTTGTTATCTCTTACTGCAGTTGAACGCTTTCTTTTTTAGTCATAAATTTCACATTGTAATACCTTCATAAGATGATGGAAATTAGCAGTAGTGCTACCGTAGATTTAGTTTAACTACTGTTTCACCAAACTTGTAAAACCCAAATTAGAATCAAAATAGCAAACAGAAATATAAAATAATAAAAACGCTACCTTGAAAACACAAATTCTTCCCTTTGAACTTCGGTTTTTTTACAAACCTCGTTAAATTCTTCCACGGATGTAAACTGTAGTTGTTCGATAATTTTATATTCGTAAAAAACCGTGAAAGTATCATTTTTAAAAACCCAAGGCTCTACTGTGATTTCTTTTTCAGCCTTGTAAAACGTTTGACTCATATCACCGTCAGGGCTTTCAGATACTTCCATTTTGCGTCCTTCGGGCTGTATTTTATCCATGCAAATAAGAAGTGAAAAAGCATCGCACCATTCCACAAGACGGTACAAGCGATGCATGTATTCTTCGTTTATGTTTAAATGTTTGAAAATATCTTTGCGGTTTTTTTCTTGCTCTTTCAAAAAAGTTTTCAAATTCTGGTCTTGACCGTGAATTGAATCATCACAAATAAAATCTAAATGTAAGGAGGTCAATAATGCATTTAACTGACTTTTTGAAGTTGCATTTTCCATTACATTGAGGTATCGATTTAAATCCGTTTTTTTAGATTCATCGTTGACTAAGAAATGCCTTGGCGCACCTGCCTTGGTTAAATTTTTATTTTCTAATGTTTCTACAACCCCGTCATCATGCTCAGTGATAGCAATGAGTGTTGGCACAATGATATCATTTGGCAAATCAATATTATATTGATATCCTATCATCGCAGCTAGAAGGCCGTGAGAGCGCTGGTTTATAATTTTCCAACCTTTAGCATGTGAAGTAACAATCATAATATGGAGGTTTTCAAATTAATATTTAAAATAAAAAAGATTTCATTATGGAAAATTCTCTTGTAATTCAAATTTACCATAATATATCCAAAGAAGGCAATAATTCTAACCTTGGCAGTAATTAAAAAAAGAGGAATAATAAATTAATTAAAGTTCAAGTTATAAACGTAATAGATAAATTAAAAACACTTGGAGTTGCGCCATTGCGATGGCGAGCTTCCCGCTCGTGCCTTTTACAAATTTATAGTGATCCACTTTTGCTAGTGTTCATGAGCTGGTGTAAGGGATTAGATTAAATTGTTTTTGTCACGCAAGCAACGAAATTCGGGATGCTAGCTATTGTTTTATTTGGTCTTAAAGTCCTTTTTTATTAGACAATTTGGAAAGAACGGTTTTAATATTTTCAATTGTTAAGAAGGAGTGAACACAAAAATAAAAAAAGGAGAAGTTATTTTTTCATTTAGAGTTTAGGTCAATTTGAAATAAACTTACTGTTGCGTTGTCATAATGTGCAGGAAGTCCTTCAGTATTTTTAAGTTTTAGTAAACCTAAAAACTCAAAGCCACATTTTGTGTAGTAATTAATCAATCCTGAATTATCGCCAACTGTATCCATTCTAATGAATTGTTTTTGATTTTCAATAGCATAAATTTTTGCCCACTCAACGATTTTACCCGCTAAATTTTGTCCGCGAAAATCAGGACTGGTTGCTATTCGGTGAATGTAAATAGCTGGTTCTTCGTTACGTTCCTCCCAAATTTGTGGATCGTCAAAAGTTGTCGCCCAGACACAAGCAATTTTACCATCAACCACTATTTTCCATTGTCTGTTTTCTAAAATTTCAGTTTCAATAAGTTGTCTGTCAAATTCTGGCCAGTGATGGGTAAATCTCGTTTTCTGAAAATCGGTGGCGATTTTGTACAAACGGAAAATTTCGTCTGTGTCGTTGCTGTTGCTATTTTGTATTTGAAAGTTCATTTATGTGTTTTTAATTACTATTTTAAGGTAAGATGGTTGTCTGATTAGTACACCCTACTTTCACCATCATTTGGAATAAAAACCTTGTCAGAAAGTCCAATTTTTGAAATTTCTACTTTTAATTGTTGTCGTGTCGTCGGGCAATGATTTACAGCTTCCAGATGATTTGCGATTACTTGATTTGGTGCATTTTTTACAAACCTCAAAATGTCATCCATTCGCATTAATAAAGGCTGAAAAATATCTAATTGTGCTGTTCCAGAAGCCGCCACAGCTATTTCAGGTTTTAATTGTGTCAAAACTTTGTGAACATCGTCAGTGTAAACGGTATCGGCGCTCAGGTAGATTGATTTTTCGTTTGGTAATTTGATATAAAAGCCCATTACATTCCCCATTGGTTTAGCTACAAATCCGTAACCGTGAACTGCTGGAATACCTATAATTTTTCCACTTAAAAAAGGGCTTTCTTTCCAATATTCAACAGTTTGTGATACGTTTAATCCTTTTTTCCTTAATGTGGCTTCGTCTTTTATGCTACAAATAACAGGAATTTGTTTAGAGCGAAGAAAATGCTCTGCTTCCTTGTCTAAATGGTCGGGGTGCAGATGTGTTATTAAGCAATGTGTAGTTTTTTCAACTATATCCATTGCATTGGTTGGCAAATCTACAATTGGATTTCGTTGTGGTTTAAATCGAAAAAGTGTGAAAGTTGGTCCAGCTGTTCCTTTTTTTCCAAGCATTGGGTCCACTAAAATTACTTTATCTCCAGTTTCTATGATCATAGTGGCATTTCGCAAATGATGTATTTTCATTTTTTGATGTTTTAAATTGAAAGTACAAAGTTGCTTATTGGTACAATAGATTCCATTGATTGAAATCAATAAATCAAAAAAATAAAGTTTAGTCGATATTGATTTGAATCAATGCACCTAAATTTATTCAACATTATTTTTGCAATAATAAAAGTTACAAAGAAATGAACTATACCATTGAAGTACTATCGAATACTATTTTTGCAACAAATTCTTATTTAGTAATTGATAATGATAAAAACGCACTAATTGTTGATCCAAGCTTTGATCCTAAATCAATTGAAATAAAAATTGATTTTTTAGGTTTGAAAGTTGTAGGTATATTGGTAACACATGCGCACCAAGATCATATTTTTAGCGTCAAATATTTTATGGATTTATATAATGTTGCGGTATGGGCTTCAGAGAAATCAAAAGAATTGTTTGGAGATCGTGTGCGCAATCTTAGTTTTATTGGTTCTCAACATTTTGGACTAGAGGAAACTATTTTGGATGTTCCAGTGAAAATTTTGGAAGATCAAACCACCTATCAAATAGAAAACTTTGTTTTTACAACCGGTATTTATCCAGGACATAGCATTGGTTGTACTGTTTTTGATTTTGGAGAATTTATGCTGACTGGTGATTTTATTTTCAAAGGAACTATTGGAAGAATAGACTGGCCTGGCTCCAATCCTGAGGATATGAAGAATAGTTTGATGTTATTTAAAGATAGATATAAAGCAATCGATATGCCAATATATGCGGGGCATAATGATGCCACAACTATTCAAAATGAATTGAATACAAATGTTTTTTTATTAGATCCAGCCAATGTAAAATGGTTGTAGGCTATATTCGTTTTCTAATTCTGCTTAATGTTTCAGGAGTGATTCCTAAATACGAAGCAATATGATATTGAGGGATTTGTAGTAACCAGTCCGGTTTTGTCTTCATAATATCGAGATATAATTCTTCGGCGGTATTTACAAAATGGTTGAATTCTTCGGTTTCTTTATTGACAACAATTCGTTGAAAAATGGTTTCAACAAATAACTTACCGCAATTGTATTGGTTAGTAAATGTCGAAAATATTTCTTTTGAT
>NZ_QKNZ01000142.1:0-4818 GCF_014156605.1 Flavobacterium sp. SOK18b | reverse complement strand
GCTTCTGTGACTCCTTCTGGTGGTGCTGGTGGATATACTTACTCATGGGCTCCATCTGGTGGAACAGCGGCTACTGCTACTGGTCTGACAGCTGGAACTTATACTGTAACAGTGACCGATGCTAACGCATGTACAGCTTCTCGTACCTTTGTAATCACACAACCAACGATTATTAGTACGGCAACTGCTGCACAAACAAATGTGTCTTGTAACGGTGGATCTAATGGTTCTGCTTCGGTGACTCCTTCTGGTGGTGCTGGTGGATATACTTACTCTTGGGCTCCATCTGGTGGAACAGCGGCTACTGCTACTGGTCTTACAGCTGGAACTTATACTGTAACAGTAACGGATGCAAATTCTTGTACAGCTTCTCGTAACTTTGTAATCACACAACCAACGACTATCAGTACGGCAACAGCTGCGCAAACAAACGTGTCTTGCAATGGAGGTTCTAATGGTTCTGCTTCAGTGACTCCTTCTGGTGGTGCTGGTGGATATACTTACTCATGGGCTCCATCTGGTGGAACAGCGGCTACTGCTACTGGTCTTACAGCTGGAACTTATACTGTAACAGTAACGGATGCAAATTCTTGTACAGCTTCTCGTAACTTTGTAATCACACAACCAACGATTATTAGTACGGCAACAGCTGCGCAAACAAACGTATCTTGCAATGGAGGTTCTAATGGTTCAGCTTCAGTGACTCCTTCTGGTGGTGCTGGTGGATATACTTACTCATGGGCTCCATCTGGTGGAACAGCGGCTACTGCTACTGGTCTTACAGCTGGAACATATACCGTAACTGTAACGGATGCAAATTCTTGTACAGCTTCTCTTAACTTTGTAATCACACAACCAACGACTATCAGCACGGCAACAGCTGCGCAAACAAACGTGTCTTGCAATGGAGGTTCTAATGGTTCTGCATCAGTTACTCCTTCTGGTGGTGCTGGTGGATATACTTACTCTTGGGCTCCATCTGGTGGAACAGCGGCTACTGCTACTGGTCTTACAGCTGGAACTTATACTGTAACAGTGACCGATGCTAACGCATGTACAGCTTCTCGTAACTTTGTAATTACACAACCAACGACTATCAGTACGGCAACAGCTGCGCAAACAAACGTATCTTGCAATGGAGGTTCTAATGGTTCTGCTTCAGTGACTCCTTCTGGTGGTGCTGGTGGATATACGTACTCATGGTCGCCATCTGGCGGAACGGCTGCTACTGCTACTGGTCTTGCAGCTGGAACTTATACTGTAACAGTAACCGATGCTAACAGTTGTACAGCTACTAGAAACTTTACTATTACACAACCAACGGCAATTGATTTCACAACAACTGTTTTATCTGGGTATGATTACAATACTGGATATAGTCAGAGTATTGTAGCTTCAGGAGGAACAGGTACTAAAACGTATGCAGTTATAGCGGGAAGTTTGCCTTCTGGTTTTTCACTATCAACAGCTGGACAGGTAACAGGTATTTCAACTCAAATTGCTGATAGTAATTTTACCGTTACTACTACTGATGCTAATAATTGTACTGCTACATTTAATTATGTATTGAAATTAAACCAAATCCCAGTTACTGTAACTGCAACACCTTCTCAAACTAAAGTATATGGTGAAAGTGATCCTGTTTTAACTTATACAGTGTCACCAAGTTTGCTTTCTGGAGATTCTTTTACAGGATCTTTAACAAGAGTTAATGGTGAAAATATTGATAATTATGCCATTAATCTAGGTTCGCTTTCAGCTGGGTCTAAATATTTAATTACTTATGCTGGTGCTAACTTTACTATTACCGCAAAACCAATTACAGTAACGGCAACTACATCACAAACAAAAGTTTATGGGGAAATAGATCCTGTTATTGCTTATACCGTTTCACCAAGTTTAGTTGGTAGTGATTCTTTTACAGGAGCTTTAACAAGAGTTGCTGGAGAAAATACAGGAACTTATGGCATTAACCAAGGAAGTTTGAGTGCTGGATCTAATTATACCATTAGTTATGCAGGCACTAATTTTACTATTACTGCAAAACCAATTACCGTAACAGCAACTACATCACAAACGAAAGTTTATGGAACAACAGATCCTTCTTTTGCGTACACACTTTCACCAAGTCTAGTAGGTAGTGATGCCTTTACAGGAACTTTAACAAGAACCGCAGGAGAGAACATTGGGAACTATGCTATTACACAAGGAAATTTAAGTGCAGGTTCTAATTATGATATTTCGTATATAAGTAAAGATTTTAGTATCACAGCCAAACCTATTACTGTTACGGCAGATGCTTCACAAACCAAAGTATATGGAACTGCAAACCCAGTTTACTCTTATACTGTTTCGCCAAGTTTAGTAAGTGGCAATTCTTTCACGGGAGCTTTAACGAGAGCCGCGGGAGAAAATATTGGAAACTATGCTATCACACAAGGTAACTTAAGTGCAGGAGCTAATTATAACATTACTTATGTAAGCAAAGACTTTACTATTACGGCAAAACCGATCACAGTAACTGCAAATGCTTCACAAACCAAAGTATATGGTACAACGAATCCGGTTTACTCTTACACTGTTTCACCAAATTTAGTTAGTGGCGACTCTTTCACTGGAGCGTTAACAAGAACTGCTGGAGAGAATGTGGGAACGTACACCATTGCACAAGGTACCTTAAGCGCCGGTGGAAATTACACCATTACGTATAACGGTTCTAATTTCACTATTACGAAAGCAGATCAGGTAATTACATGGAATCAGACTTTAGGATTTGGTTGTAATGGAGAAACTAGTATCGTTTTGACTGCTGTTTCAAATAGTGGTTTAGCAGTAAATTATGCTTCTTCTAACGCAAACATTGCTTCTGTTTCTAATAATTCATTATTTTTCCAAAATTATGGTTCTGCAACTATTACAGCATCGCAAGCAGGAAACATGAATTACAACGCAGCTCCGGCAGTTATTTTACCAGTAGTAGCTAGTCAGCCCAACCTAATCAGAAAACAATTTGAAAATATTATATTCTTTGACAACAGTTCGAAGAATTTCAAATCGTACAGCTGGTATAAAAATGGGATTTTAGTTCCAGGACAAACTTCACAGTATTTTAAAGAAAATAGTGCTTTGAATGGAACTTATTACGCAGTAGCAACAAAACTGGACGGAACATTAATTACAAGCTGTCCGTTAACTCTCTCTCCAACAATAGAAGAAGAATACATGAGAATTGTTCCAAACCCTGTTAGAAGCAATACGACTTTCCAATTAATGACTAATATTAGTGCAAGTAGAATACAGAATGCACGTGTTGAGGTTTTTAACTTAACAGGGAACTTGTTAACTACTTTAAATACAAGTCAAAACAATATTGACATGATAGCTCCGATTGTTGAGGGAATTTATATTGTAAAAATAACCTTAGCAAATGGTACCTATTTTACTAAAAACCTTTTAGTAAGAAAATAAATAATTTAAAGAATATGACATCCTCATTTTTTACGAATGAGGATGGATTATTCTAATTTAAAAAACAAGTATAAAATCGCCATTATCAACAAGTTTGCGTGAGCAATAACCAATAAATTAAAGGCGATGAAATATAGGAACGCTAAAAAATAAATTTTATATCTATGAAATTCAATATTAAAAACATAATAGGAACTATAGCTTTCTTAATTTCACAAGGTATAGCTGCACAGTTTTATGTAGGCATACAATCGGGAATCGGAAATATTCAGAGTGACATTACTGGTATACAAACCGGTAATCGCCTTGGTGGAGCTATAAAGGCAGGTTATATTTATTCTTTAAATAGTCATTTTGGAATTGGTACCGGGTTAGAGTTCTCGCAATACAAGCAAGAAGTTTCTTTTTCTAGGCCTACTGCAACACTTTCAAATTTTGAAGTTGATGCTTCCACCTCGGCATTTGTTTACAACATGACTACAAACAACTATAGAGAAAAACAAACTTTACATGCTTTGCAAATCCCTCTTTTTGTGCAGTATAAAACAAATATTAACAAGGGTACTGATTTTAATTTTAGAGCCGGAGCTAAGTATTTTTTACCTGTAAACTATCAAATTAAAGCACAAGCCGATTACGTAAATGGTACTGCATATTATCCAGATGTAAACCTGACTATTGATAATTTACCAGAATTTGGTTTTGGTCAACAAAATAATTATTCAGCATCAGGAGAGTACAAAACTAAAGGAATTGTTATGAGTTCTTTTGAGTTAGGATTTACATTTGAAATGGGAAAAAAGAGTTCGTTGTATGCGGCCATGTTTCTAGAAAATGGATATGGTACAATTTTAGACCAAAACAAGAATGAATCCTATATTGGTTATAATCCAACATCTACAGCTGATAGGAAAGCTAATGGCTTGTACAGTACTGATAAAGAAGCTGAAATTACACCAGTAGCTTTTGGTGTAACGCTAGGATGGAATTTTAAATAATCTCATTTTTTAAAATAATGCAAAAGGTCTTGACTCAAAATCAAGGCCTTTTTTTTGCAGAAAACATCTTTTCAAAGTGGTTAAACTGTAATTAAAATTTGCAGAGGGTATTACCATCACTTCGGCCTCTATTTCTGTGAGATTTCTTAGTACTAATAATTTTGAAGAGACCCCTGAAGTAGAAATTACCCAAATCCAAACCAAAGAATTATTACCGTTATATCAGCTAAGAATTCTGAATTTCAAGTAATCAATCTTTCTGAACAAATACTAAAAACTTTTTAAACAGATGCTGGTGTCAACAATATAATTGACTTGAAAAACTTGAGTAATACCATTTATTCTATAAAAC
>NZ_QKNZ01000141.1:0-11011 GCF_014156605.1 Flavobacterium sp. SOK18b | reverse complement strand
TATAGTATTTGATCAAAAAGATATAGATCCCATATTTGAATTACTAGTTCATGACAAGAAAAATGAATATGGGGAGATACAATTTGCCCTAATCGAAGGTATTGGTAAAATTAAAATAAATCAATTATATATTATTTTTTACATTTGCACCAATGAAAAAAAGTCGAAACAAATTCAAGTATTGCTCTAATAAAAACAGTAACAAAATGTCTTTTTTAAGGATGTTAAAGCGTTTTTATTCTATAAAGGGAAATTTTAGTTTTGATGTTTTTCAGTACATGAAATCAGATACTGAAAAACTTCAAATTGTGTATGCTAATATTAGGGTTTGAATGATAGATTAATCTATTTTATTTAAATATTTAATCTACAAAATCCATATCCATGAATACAAAATATTCTGACTTAATAAATCAAACATACTATTTTCCACAAGAAGAATTTACTCTAAATAAAGATCATTTACTTTTTCATAATATTGATTTAATGAAATTAGTTGAGCAATACGGTACGCCTTTAAAATTTACCTATTTGCCTCAAATTTCTAATAACATCAGCAAAGCAAAAAGCTGGTTTAGAAAATCAATGGAAAAAAACAAGTACGAAGCAAAATATTACTATTGCTACTGTACTAAAAGCTCTCATTTTGAATACATTATGAATGAAGCTTTCAAGAATAACATTCACATAGAAACCTCTTCGGCTTTTGACATTAATATTGTTGAAAACTTAATGGAGAAAGGTAAGATAAACAAAAGTACCTATGTAATTTGTAATGGTTTTAAAAGAGATCAATACATAGAAAACATTGCTCGTTTAATTAATAACGGACATAAAAATACAATACCAATCATTGACAATTTTGAGGAATTAGACTTGTTACAAGGTCAAATCAAAAATAAGTTTAAAATAGGTATTCGTATTGCAGCTGAAGAAGAACCTAAATTTGAGTTTTATACCTCTAGACTTGGTATTGGATACAAAAATATAGTTCCATTTTACAAAAAAGAGATTAAAGAGAATAAAAAATTGGAACTGAAAATGTTACACTTTTTTATCAATACTGGAATCAATGATAATGCATATTACTGGAACGAATTAGTAAAATGTATTAAAGTTTATGTAGCGCTCAAAAAAGAATGCCCTACACTTGATGGATTAAATATTGGTGGAGGTTTTCCAATCAAAAACTCATTAGCATTTGAATATGATTACCAATACATGATTGATGAAATCATTAATCAAATAAAAATTGCTTGTGATGAAGCTGAAGTTGATGTTCCAAATATTTTTACTGAATTTGGATCCTTTACGGTAGGTGAAAGTGGTGGAGCTATTTACCAAGTTTTGTATCAAAAGCAACAAAATGATAGAGAAAAGTGGAATATGATTGATTCTTCATTTATTACCACTTTACCAGATACATGGGCCATTAACAAAAGGTTTATTATGCTTGCAGTGAACCGTTGGAATGATACTTATGAGCGGGTATTACTAGGTGGAATGACTTGTGATAGTGATGATTATTACAACTCTGAGCAAAATATGAATGCTATTTATTTGCCAAAATACAATAAAGAGAAACCGTTGTACATTGGGTTCTTCAATACTGGTGCCTATCAAGAAACTATTGGAGGTTATGGTGGTTTACATCACTGTTTAATTCCACAACCGAAGCATATTTTAATTGATAGAGATGAAAACGGAATTCTAGCAACCGAAGTGTTCTCAGAGCAACAGACCTCTGAAGATGTTTTAAAAATATTAGGTTACGATCGAAAATAATCTATACTAATAAAGGGACGAATTCAAAAAAATGTTAAATTTGAGATAATTTTAACATAATTTACAAAAATATTTTAAAAATTTATATAAAAATGAGTAAAGGACCAATCAGTCAGTTTATCGAAAAGCATTATTTGCATTTCAACTCTGCATCTTTAGTTGACGCCGCAAAGGCATATGAAGACCAATTAGCAAATGGTGCAAAAATGATGGTGAGTATGGCTGGCGCTATGAGTACTGCTGAGATTGGAAAGATATTCTCTGAAATTATCCGTCAAGATAAAGTACATATTATATCATGTACTGGAGCAAATCTAGAGGAAGACATCATGAATCTTGTAGCGCATACTCATTATGAAAGAGTTCCAAACTACCGAGATTTAACACCTCAAGATGAATGGGATTTATTAGAGCGCGGTTTAAATCGTGTTACGGATACCTGTATTCCTGAGCATGAAGCTTTTAGACGTTTGCAAAAGCATATTTATAAAATTTGGAAAGATGCTGATGATAAAGGTGAGCGCTATTTTCCACATGAATTCATGTATAAAATGTTATTATCAGGTGTTCTTGAAGAATACTACGAGATCGATTTGAAAGACAGTTGGATGTATGCTGCAGCAGAGAAAAATTTACCAATTGTTGTTCCAGGTTGGGAAGACAGCACTATGGGTAATATTTTTGCTTCTTATGTATTAAAAGGAGAATTGAAAGCATCTACCATGAAATCAGGAATTGAGTATATGACTTTCCTTGCCGATTGGTACCCAAAAAACAGTTCAAATGGAATAGGATTTTTTCAAATTGGTGGTGGTATTGCAGGAGATTTCCCCATATGTGTGGTACCAATGTTGTATCAAGATATGGAAATGCATGATGTTCCTTTTTGGAGCTACTTCTGTCAAATTTCTGATTCAACTACAAGTTATGGTTCCTACTCAGGAGCAGTACCAAATGAAAAAATTACTTGGGGTAAATTAGATATCAAAACACCTAAATTTATTATTGAGTCTGATGCAACCATTGTTGCCCCATTAATATTCGCTTATTTATTAGATCTATAATATACATTTATGAAAAGAGTAATTGTTGATTACGCAAAACTTACCAATGAAATTTTAAACCTTCTTGTTGATAAATTTCCAGATGGTTATGATGATTCAAACATTATTAGTTTTAGAAACGCAAAAAATGAATTAGTTGAAGCAGTAGAAGTTAGAACTGAAGATACAATTTATTTAGTAAAAGTAAGTACTAAACTAGCTGATAGAATTGAGAACTATGACGAAGATGATGAAATTATCTTAGATGATGTAGTAGAACCAATCAAAGGCTTAGATCTAGATGATGATATCGATGATGATGAAGACGAGGCTATCGATAAACCTGATACAGATTCTGGTGATGATGAAGATGACGAAGATGATAATGACAGAGATTTTTCTGATGAAGATGAAGATGACGAAGACGAAGATTAATTAGTTTTTAAAATAATAAAAAAAGGAACTCCTAAAACGAGTTCCTTTTTTGTATAAATAGGTAAAACCAACCATGACTCAAGAAATTTTACACGCCAAATTGAAAGAAAATTTTGGATTTGAAAAATTTAGACCTAATCAAGAAGACATAATTAATAGCATTCTTTCAGGACAAGATACACTTGCCATTATGCCTACAGGTGGCGGAAAATCTATTTGTTTTCAATTACCTGCTTTACTTTTTCCGGGGATTACAATCGTTATATCACCTTTGATCGCTTTGATGAAAGATCAAGTGGACAGTTTAAGAGCTAATGGAATTGAAGCTTGCTTTATCAATAGCAGTCAAACAGAAAGTGAAAGGAATTTTTATACAGAACGTTTGCAATCAAATACTATTAAACTAGTTTATGTTGCTCCGGAAAGCTTGTCTTTTTTGGACAATCTCTTTAATACTTTAACTATTAGTTTGATTGCGATTGATGAAGCACATTGTATTTCATCATGGGGGCATGACTTTAGACCTGCTTATACTAATTTGGGTTATTTAAAAAACAGGTTTCCCTCCACTCCTATTTTGGCCCTGACCGCCACTGCTGATAAAGCAACTCGAAAAGACATTAGCAATCAATTGAATTTAAAAAATCCGAAATTATTCGTAGCTTCTTTTGATAGAAAAAATTTAAGCTTAGAGGTTCGTCCCGCACTTGATCGAGTGCAGCAAATAATAGAATTTATTCAAGACAAACCAAATGAAGCTGGAATAATTTACTGCCTGAGCAGGAAAACAACCGAGGAACTGGCGGAAAAACTTAAAAAAAATGGTATCAATGCAAAAGCATACCATGCTGGTTTAGATAGTTCTGTTCGTTCAAAAACACAAGATGAGTTTATAAATGATGACTGCAATATCATTTGCGCAACTGTTGCTTTTGGAATGGGGATTGATAAATCGAATGTGCGCTGGGTTATTCATTACAATTTACCTAAAAACATTGAAGGATATTATCAAGAAATTGGTCGTGCAGGTAGAGATGGTTTGCCATCAGAAACAGTTATGTTTGAAAGCTATGGAGATGTTATTCAACTTCAAAAATTTGCATCACAAGGATTAAATGCCGAAGTGCAACTAGCAAAACTGGAACGCATGAAGCAATATGCCGATGCTCTTAGTTGCCGAAGAAAAATACTCTTGTCCTATTTTGGAGAATTAGTATCCGAAAATTGTGGAAATTGTGATATTTGTAAAAATCCACCCTTATTTTTTGACGGAACTGTTCTGGCTCAAAAAGCTCTTTCAGCTATAGTTCGATTGCAAGAATTAGAGCCTTTACCTGTAATTATTGATTTTTTAAGAGGATCCAAAAATGCATATATTTTTGAAAAAGAATACCAAAATTTAAAAACCTATGGTGTGGGTTCTGATCAATCTTGGTATGATTGGAACCAATACTTAATTCAGTTAATCAACTTGGGTTATTGTGAAATTGCATTTCATAAGCAGAACAAGATTAGACTTACCACTTTGGCAAAAAAAGTATTATTCGATAATGAAAAGGTACAATTAACGGCTGTTCAAAAAATAAATGCAGAAAAACAAGAAACTAAAGTAAGTAAAAGCAAAACTGTAGCAAATTCTCTTTTTGAAAATTTAAGGAAATTGCGTTACGAAATTTCTAAAGATGAATCAGTTCCTGCCTATGTGATTTTTAGTGATGCAGCTTTACGCCAAATGGAAACCGAAAGACCTACAAGTGAAAATGAATTACTAGCCATAGATGGCGTTGGTAAAGCTAAATTAGAAAAATACGGTGCCGCTTTTATACAAGCAATACTTGATTTTCAAAAAGCCAAAGGGGTTAAAAAGAAAAAAGAGGCTACAACATATAAAGAAACTTTTGATCTGTATCAACAAGGATTATCAGTTGAAGAAATTGCTCAAAAAAGAAAACTGGGTTTAAGCACGATTATGTCGCATCTAGCAAAACTTTTTGTTGACGGTAAAAACATTGATTTAACTCCATTTATATCTGATGATGAAGTTATAGAAATTTCGGTGGCCAAAACCAAACTTGAAGCACCAAGTACATTAAAACCTTATTTTGATTACTTTGAAGAAAAAATAGATTATGGTAAAATCAGATTAGGATTGGCAATTTTAGAAAAAGAAAATTCAGTTCTATAAAATTTTATATGATTCATTCATTCCCTCCTTTTGTAAATGCACAAACTAAAATTTTAATTCTAGGAACTATGCCAGGAATAGCTTCATTAGAAAAGCAAGAATATTATGGAAATCAAAGAAATCCTTTTTGGAAAATAATGTTTACGCTATTAGATAGGTTTCCTGCAACTGAAGAATTTGAACAAAAAATACAAGTGCTTCAAGCAAATAATATTGGGCTTTGGGATGTTTTAAAAAGTTGTGATAGAAACGGAAGTTTGGATATTCATATTAAAAATCACAAAGTGAATGATTTTGAGACTTTATTTATCCAATTTCCATCAATAATAACAATTGTGTTCAACGGAAAAGAGAGTCATAAGTACTTTTTCAAGAAATTTGGACAAATAAAAGGCATTACGTATTATGTGATGCCTTCTACAAGTCCTGCAAATACGATGTCGTTTGATAATAAGCTTAAAATTTGGTCAACAGGTTTTTGAAATTCTATAAATATCTTTCTTCGAAAACTTTTTGATGGTGTTTTTGATGACCAATCATAATGAATCCAATTGCTCTAACTGATATTGCTGAATTGGATGCAGTTCCAATTCTTTGAAATTGATCTGAACTTAAGCTTTTAAAAAACAATAAATTAGAATGGCGTACTGCAGATAATTCTGTAAGTAATTCTTGAATGCTTCTTTTGGTGGCCTCAGTATTGATAACATAGGTGTTTTCATCAAAACCAGGCAAAGGCGTTTGATCGTTTCTAGAGATTCGTAATGCTCTGTAAGCAAAAATTCGTTCCGTATCAATTACATGCTGAATAATTTCCTTTATATCCCATTTCCCATCAGCATACCTGTAGTCAAACTTATCCATAGGAATGTTTTGAACAAATTTAATAAAGTCATGTAATGAAATTTCTAATTCTTCAATAAGATCTACCTCTCCTAAGGCTTGTATGTATGGAGCATAAAAGGCTGCATATTCATTAATTGGTAATTGTGTTGATTTCATATCTGTGTTGTTTAAGCTGAGTTTCTACTAGCGTTTGTATTTCCAAATAAAGAACGGGTTACTATTTTCTCATATACTTTTATTAAGGCTTCGTCTGGTTGTGATTCTTTATTCAATTCATTAATTCTTAATAATGCATATTGCTGTATTGTCAACAATGGCAGTACAATACGTTCTCTTATTTGAATTGATGCTTTACCATCTGGATAATTTTCCATTAACTCTTTATGACCAGCAATTTTTAATAATAATCGTTTTGTTTCTAAAAATTCGTCGTAAATAATTTGCCAAAAAGGACCAAATTTAGGATCTTTTTTCATGTAAGCGGTCAAAGGGAAAAATGATTTAGCCAGTGACATCATACTGTTTTCAAGCAATGTTTTAAAGAACAACGAATTGTCATATAAATCTTGAACTTTATCCCACTGATTTGAATCTTCAAAGTGTTTTAAGGCTGTACCTACTCCAAAAAAACCAGGTACATTCTGCTTTAATTGACTCCAAGAACCTACAAACGGAATAGCTCGTAAATCTGCAAAATCTAATTGAGCTGACTTACTTCTCTTTGCTGGTCGACTCCCTATATTAGTCTTAGCATAATATTTTAACGTACTCATTTCCTCCAAATAAGGAATAAAATGAGGATGATTTTTAAAACTTAAATATTTTTCGTATCCCAAATTTGCCAATTGATCTAAAATCTCCTTGTCATTAATGGATAATTCGTTTTGATTTTTATCAAAAACTTGATTACTCACTCCAGCACTCAATAAGTTTTCTAAATTGTATCGACAGGAATCTAAAGTTCCAAAATTAGAACTAATTGTCTGACCTTGAACAGTAACTTGAATTTCATTGTTCTCAATATTTGGTCCTAATGAAGCGTAAAACTTATGCGTTTTTCCTCCACCACGAGCTGGAGGTCCGCCTCTACCGTCAAAGAAAATAACTTTAATGTTGTATTTTCTCGAAATCTCAGTAAGCATTTCCTTTGCTTTATAAATACTCCAATTTGCCATTAAATAGCCACCATCTTTTGTGCCGTCAGAAAAACCAAGCATAATAGTTTGCTTATTATTCCTGTTTTTCAAATGCTCAGCATAAATGGTATTGGTGTATAATTTTTCCATTATTTCATCAGCATTTTGCAAATCATCAACTGATTCAAAAAGAGGAACAATATCAACAGTAGGATTTTCCCAATCACTCAATCGAAACATGGCCAAGGTTTCTAAAACATTTAGTGCACTTTCATTATTACTGATTATATAGCGGTTTGCTCCAAATTCGCCATTATTTGATTGTATAACACGAATAGCATTAATTGATTCTAAAGTAGATTGGGTAATTTCATTTTGAAATACTTTTGGGTCTACATTTCCTTTAATAGTTTCTAAAGCTAAAATCTTTTCAGCCTCAGAAAGATTCTTATAGTTTTTTGGAAAAATAGTCGATTCTACTTGATGGAAATGATCAACGATATCACTAAAAACAGCATCATGAATTTTACTATTTTGCCTAATGTCTAACGTAGCAAAATGAAAACCAAATAAGTTCAACTTAATTAGCAAAGCATCTAATTCGTCCAAATATAAGGATTGATGCTGCTCAATAATTATTTGTTTGATTTTTAATAATTGAGTGTTGAAATCTTCTAGAGTTATAAAAATATCACCTTTTGAATAAAAAACAGAACGATATAGTTTTTGTTCAAGTTCTGTAATCAAAGTATCTACACCAGAGAACGTTAACTTTCTTTTCAAATTTCTTATTTCGATGTAATAACATTTTAAAATAGAGGTTCTTAGACGTTCAGCGACCTTCAAAGTAATCTCAGTAGTTACAAACGGATTGCCATCGCGGTCACCTCCTGGCCAAAACCCTAATTTTATTAAAGGATTTTTTATGGATAAGGAATTGAAAATATTTTTTTGTAAGTACTGAACAATCTCTCCAGAGGTTTGATAAAAAACGTTTTCAAGAAACCAAATCAAACTCACAGCTTCATCAAATGGACTAGGTTTATCTTTTTGAATAAAAGGAGTCTTCCCTAATTGCGCTAATAATTGTTTAATATCAAGAAGATCATTTTTACGAATGGCTTCGGTTAAATCATTAATTATTCCAAGAACTGCTCCAGGATAAAATTGAGTAGGATGAGCCGTTAAAACTGTTCTAACATTGAAATTCTCTAAAAACTCTACTAATTCCTCTTCATTATCTTTTACATCTGACTTTTCCTTGATATCTCGCAAAGAACCAATTCCCTCCATGTTGTTCACAACCGGAAATGCAGCGTCTTCAATCGCATCAAAAAGCACTATTTGTCGTTCGATGTATTGAATAAAACGAAACATAATGTCAATTTTCTCTTGCTCTGTTGCGTTGTGCAAATACCTTTCTGAAAAGAAATCAACAATTTCTTTAGGAGTTTCTTGTTTTTTAAACCCAGTATCACAGATATCTGTAAAAAGCGGTAATAAAGCACCTGTATTATCTATAGAGTGAAAAGGTAGTGTTATAAAAACACTATTATAAATATGGTATTTAGATAAAACATCTTGATTAAAACGTTCTATTTTGGGTAAAGTATACATAGTTTGTGTAGTTGGTTTAGTTGTTTTTTCATAAAAAAACCCCAAGAATAAACTTGAGGTTGTATTTAATTACAGCGCATTCAAGAATTACATGTTTTTGAATATGGTATGCATTAAGCGCTTTTTATCATTGATGCTTTCTTCAAGGGAAATCATCGTTTCTGTACGGTAAACGCCATCAATATCATCAATCATAAAAATAACATCCTTAGCATGTTTAGTGTCTTTGGCTCTAATTTTACAAAAAATATTAAACTTACCAGTAGTTACAGACGCTACGGTTACAAATGGAATTTCATTAATGCGCTCTAAAACAAATTTTGTTTGAGAAGTATTATTCAAGAAAACACCTACGTAAGCAATAAATGAATACCCTAATTTATCATAATCCAGAACAAGTGATGAACCCATTATTATCCCAGCATCCTCCATCTTTTTTACCCTAACATGAACAGTCCCTGCTGATATCAATAATTTCTTTGCGATATCTGTAAAAGGTACTCTTGTGTTGTCTATCAACATATCTAAAATTTGGTGATCTACTTCATCTAAACGAAATTTACTCATAACTCTCTAATTAACATTATTAATTGCTTTAACAAAGCATAAAATTATACATAAAAACAATAAAAAGACAAAAATATTAAATATTTATCATTCCATTAACAAATTTTATGTTATTATCTAAATAAAAATCGGCTTTTTGATTCAAAACAGGCAAAAAACCTGTGTTGTCAGAATAATTTGCACCATTTGCATCATACTCATAATGACCATGATAATTTTCCAATTCGTCTATTTTAGAAAAATAAGCATTAAAAAACAGCTGATTACCAACAATTTCTTCTTTATATTGCGCTGCAAAATTCGTTATTTTTTCAATACTATCATAATTTATCTTGACATTTTTATAAATAAAATCATAAAAAACGACCTTATTTTGAGGAATATTCAAATATTTATCGATTCCATTGCTAACTATATCGTTTTCGCTTAGCGCTTTAAAACCTAAAATAAAAGACATGAAAACAAATTTTCGTGATAATTCTCTTTCATAGTCGTTAGGAAAATGACCGGCTTCAAATAAAAGTGTAGGAACTCCTAAAAACTGAAAAGTATCGCCAATGCAGTTGATATTAAAGGAATCGTCAAATCTACCTATTCGACCCGGCAAAAACTGCTGCATACCTTCATTAATAGTAGCAATTAAGTCTATTGCTTTTAACCTACATTCATTAATTTCACGATCTTCGTTGTAGGACGGGGCTAAAAAAGACAATGTAGCTGGCTGACCACTATCAGCAACTCCAAAAATGGTTCTTTGATCATGTAGGTTAAAACAATAATCGGGCTTAAAATCGTCAAACACTTGTCTTAAAATATTACTTTCTGGCTGAGATAAAAGTTGAGAATCTCTATTTAAATCAATACCGTTTGCATTTTCTCTAGTGTACGCTTGCGCTCCATCAGGATTTAACATCGGTAAACATAAAAAAGTGATGCTATCTAGCATTTGCGTCGCTAAAATGTTATCACTCTTTAAAAAACACAAAAAATCAAGCAATGCTTTTGTAGTAGTACTTTCATTCCCGTGCATTTGTGACCAAAGGAAAATTTTAATTTTACCCTTACCAATTGTATAGGAATAAATAGGTTTATCTAAAACGGACTTACCGATAATCGCCAATTCATCTGAAGTATTCAAATCAGCTAATATGTGCTCAATATGATCAAGCGTTATATACTTCCCTTTAATTGCTTGAACTAGGTTGTGACTATGTAAAGCTTCTAAATTCATAATTACTATTTAATTTACAAAAGTAAACATCTTTAAAATTACAATTGTAAACAAACAAAAAGCATTTGCTTTTAATATTGTAAACACTTTTGTTTCTTAACAAAGACTCTTATAAGAGATGTTTGTAAACAAAAGGATCAACTTTAGTTTAAGATTATTAAAATAC
>NZ_QKNZ01000140.1:0-7353 GCF_014156605.1 Flavobacterium sp. SOK18b | reverse complement strand
ACACTTTTTTAAGTGTCTTTTTTTTAATATGTCCTCTTCTTTCATTTAAGATTCAGTTTGTGTAAACATAAATGAATATCCGTTTGTATGCTAATGGTATACTTTAAACAATGGTATTGATTAGGCTTTTATTCTATTAAAATTTTTGAAAAGTTTTCAATTTCTGTTTCGAAATATTCTTTGTCTAAAATAGATGTTGAATTAGCAATATAGTAATCGGATAAATTAAATCTAATAATTCCTTCTTTTGGTTTAGTAACAAATAAGGCATATTGGTTTGAATTATTATCTTTATTTTTTGCAAGTTCCGTTTGTATTAAATCAAGAAATTTTGTTTCATCATATTTTTCAATATTCGACCCCATATAAACGAAATTTGGCGTTTGAAGAATTAAACTACCTTCCAATTTCTGTAATTTTAAATAGTCAGATTTAGTGAAGATATAACCGTTAGTTTGCTTGAATGTATACCAATTCTCTCGTAATGCTGGATATTTAAATGCACCATTCCATCTTTCTATAATTAATACATAATAATATATATTGTTGTATATTAATGATTTAGTACTTATGTTTAAAAAGCTTGTTGCTCTGGACATCATATACTCACCTTGAGAATTTTTTAATTCGTTTTTATATATTTTTTCACTGCTGATTACATTTTCGTAATCAATCCATTCCCCTAATGTTGAGTTATAAGACCAACCTGTTGCTTTTGTCATTATATCAGAAGATGAATTAAAGATTAGTTTTTGTCTGTTTACTCTTTCATGCCCAGATATTTTTGAAATTTCTTTTGATAAATTACTTTCTTTAATTATGTATTGAGGACTATACATCATGTTTATTCTAACCTTATATGAATGTTTAGAAATGTTGTCAATAAAATTAACTTGAAACTTCCAGTTTCCCTCTTCGTTAACTTGACCAACTTCTGTTAATGTAATATTTGTAAACCCATATTTTTCTAATTTTTTAGGAACTCTTTCAGTGATAGCCTTAGTAACAACGCTTGAAAGTGAATTTTCACTAACTGTTTTAAGAAACTCTCCTTCATAAGTTTCTTTTACTTCTAATACTTTCTCTCCTGTTGATGGTGCCATTTGTGCATTTAAATTTAGTTTTATTACTAAAGCTAAAATTGTAATAAGTGTTTTCGAATTTGTCATTCCTTTTAGATATTTATGTTTTTTAAATTTTCAACATTGATTGTTTTAGAAATGCAATGTTGACATATATGTTTACTTTGTCTGTAAATATATAAAGTAATATTGACATTAATGTTTACAGTGTCAATAAAAATAGAGCAATACAAGAAGCAATTCGGTTCAAATCTTAAGAAAATTAGAGAAGCGAAGAATATGAC
This sequence comes from Flavobacterium sp. SOK18b, assembly GCF_014156605.1. Taxonomy (NCBI): domain Bacteria; kingdom Pseudomonadati; phylum Bacteroidota; class Flavobacteriia; order Flavobacteriales; family Flavobacteriaceae; genus Flavobacterium; species Flavobacterium sp. SOK18b. The sequence goes on along the minus strand of NZ_QKNZ01000140.1, from coordinate 5,987 downwards.
TCAATTCGATTTAGCAGCCGCTATGAATGAATTGAGTTCAGAATCATCTATTGAAAAGACTACTATTTCTAGAATAGAAAATGGTCGCACAAATGTTACTTTATCCACAATTATAAAACTGTCATTAGCACTTGATATCGACTTAAAAGACTTGTTTTTTATGGAGTAAATAATATCTACTTCATGTTTGATTTTTTAAGTAATTTTTTTCTTATAATTTAATTAAAATCCTTCCTTGAAACAAATTTTAACTAATTTAGGTTACCTATGTTTAGGATTAAATGGAGATGTTTTATTCAGGTATCAGAAAAAAAATACTTTGGGAGAGTATTAAATAAATTGACTGAATGATAATGATTATTTAAAAATATTTAGGTTTATTTTTACAACAAATAATTTTACTTCTATCTGTTATAAGTTTATATTTGTTAAAGAATTAAAACCTGCAAAATATGATTTATAAATGAAGCTAATTATTACTAACCCTGATGCTTTATTTGATAAAACGTCAAACGACTTTTTTCCAAATATTATTGAAAATTTATTGTATTTTAAAAGTTTGAATAAGGATAATAAAGTAGTTGCGATATCAAATCATGCTCAATCCTTATCAATAATCCCTGATGGAATTGACACTTTAAATCTTTCAGAAAATAAAGGACTGAGAAGAAGCCCAAAATTAATTGAACATATATCTGCTCGTTTAAATATTGATTTTGAAGATATAATTGTATTGGGATCAAAAGACGCTGATATGATTTTAGCTGCAAATGCTAGGATATTATTATTAACTGCTGACTACGCACGAAAGAACAATCCACATGATAGAATTTATACGGATGGTTATGGAATAGGTATTCTATCAGTTGAAAGATTACAATATTTTTTCGATCACTATTTAAATATTGAAGCGCCATGGTTCTTTTCTCATTCAGTAGATAAATCATTTACTCTCTATGGTTTAACAAATGCCATGACAGGTCAAATGCAAGATAATAATGAAATTGAAATTTGCGATCATTTAAGAAATCATTTGAAAGATGGATTTGATAAAGGTAAGTCTCCATTTCGAATTTATAGTCTTTTGAGTATATATAGAATTTTTAAAGAAATTAAAGACATTAATTATTGGGCATATTACCCATCTTCGGACGGTCAACCAAATGATGCTTTAATATCTATTAAAGATATTTTAAGAAAGTCTTTTGGAAGCCGATCAGTACATGACTTACTTATCCGTCATAAAGTATCAGTTAAAAGAAATAGATTAGCACCTGGTGTCCGCTCTTTAGATGGTTGTAATTCACAATTTGATTCTATTCATTTAAATCCTTACTATGACGGAAAGATTAAAGGAAGAAATTTTTGTATAATAGATGATTTTAGCACACATGGAACTTCAAGTGAAACTGTAAGACACCTATTGAAGCATGCAGGGGCAAATAGAGTGGTTTTTATCACACTTGGGAAATTTAAGTATACATATAAACTTTATGATTATACCTTATATGGAAATGTTTATTCGCCCAATTATACATATACACGTAATGGAAATTATATAGAAGTTCGAGGTACAATAAATAATAAAAATTCAGAAGAAATTTTAAATTCGCTAAAAGATGCCTTTTTATGAATAAGTTAGATGTCCATGATTTAATATTTTTAACATACGTTACTAACTATGATATTGGTTTGATGTATGAAGCATTGACTAAATTTTCTGAGAGAGAGCAAATTTTAGGATTTTGTGTCGAGAGAATGGCATTAAGTATTAAGGATTTGAATTCACTTGTTGAAAAAACTAAAATTGGTTTACAAAAATTAAGGTATCATAGAATAAAATCTGTATCAATTTTTGACGATAATTATCCTAAGAAATTAAAATTAATAAAAGATGCTCCTCCAGTATTATACATTAAAGGAGAATTCATAGAGTCTAAAACTGCAGCTGTAGTTGGAAGTAGAGATATTTCTATTTTTGCAAATTCAAATACAGAAAACGTAGTTAATTGGCTTAATCATGATAAATATTCAATTGTATCAGGTTTAGCTGAAGGCATTGATACTATTGCGCATTCCTACGCTTTAAAAAATAATCAATATACAATTGCAGTTTTACCTAATTCTTTAGATTCGATCTACCCAATTACAAATTACGAATTGGCTATAAATATTCTAAATTCGGGAGGATGTCTTATTTCCGAAAGTATGTTTGGCATTAATAGAGGTAAAAAAAGTTTCGTTCAAAGAAATAGAATCCAATCAGCTTTATCAGATATCGTTATACCTATTGAAATGGGAACTAATTCAGGAACAATGCATACTATTAATTTTGCCAAAAGATATGATAAGCAAGTTTTGGTTCATAAAATGAAAGATGAATGGAGTAATTTAGAACAATATTCTGGTATTCAAACTCTATTGACTAATCCTTTTAAAGGCATGTATATCTTTGATGACGAAATTAGTTTTAAAAAACATCTAACTAATAAAGATATTGAACAAACTGAAATTGATTTTAGTTTATAATGTATAATTTATCAACTTAATTTTATTAGCTCCTGATACTTTAAACGAGACAAATATAACCTTGAGCAAATCATTTGTAATAATTTTTTATGATAGCTACAATGAGAATTTATTAATTGGATAAAAAGTCGTCAGTCATCATTTCTAAATTTTCATCATCAATCGGATATCTTAAGGGAAGTTCCTCATTAAGATATCTTTCATTTAATGGCTTTCTAGCTTCCCAACCAAGTTTAATACTATTGGGTTTATATAGGTCGTATTCTCGCCAACCAAAAATATTTATTAAAACTCGCTCTTTATCAATAATGACATTACTAATTATATCTTTAATCTCAACTTTAAATAATTTTAAGTCTGCGCTAAAATGTTCAATATCTGTTTTTAGGGCATTTTCAGAAGTTATAATAAATTCATTTAGTCTATTATTAATGTTATTGTATAATTCTATTTTTGTACGAACACTATTTTTAGTTTCGTTGTATTCTTTTTTGGGGAGTTCTGAATCGAGATAAAGTTCCATTGCTCTTTTTTGTCTGTTTTCAAGTTTTTCAATTTCTTTGTTATTTAGATGAATTTTAACTTTATATGATGATATTTGTAACTTGAAATTTTCACGAACTTGTTCGTCTTTTGTTTTTTGTGCATGTCTTTCAACTACTTTGCGTACCATTCTAAATAACCATGGTCTATTAATGGAATTTTTGCATTTTTCATCCTTGCATACAAAGGAATCAATTCTTCCTTGTGGAATTACTTTTTGATGCATGACATTACCACATACACAATTGATTTTCCCCTGAATGATATTAGTATTTACATTCGTTCTGCTTCCAAACTTGTTTCTATTATTAATAGAATCATTTGCCTTTTGCCATAATTCTTTTGAAACAATTGCTGGTACAGTGAGTTCTAAATCAAGATATTTTCTTTCCCCTTTATGAAAACTATTTCTAATAATACCACTTAAAGTTCCAATTGCAATTTTTCTACTAAATTCTGATTCTATCATTGCAGATACATTTCGCATCCCAAGATCTTTTGAAGCTAATTCAAATATTTTTTTAATCATTGGTGCTTCTATTTCATCTATCATTGGAGTGCCATCTTCTCCTTTAATGTATCCAATGATTTTACCACCAAAAGCTAAATTTTTTCTTGCTCTTGACATTTTTCCAGAACTTATTCTTGATGAAAGTAGTCTTGCTTCATTTGAAGCCATGACACCTAACATAGATATCATCATTTCTGAGGCAAATGATCTATTTCCTCTATCATCTAAAGTAGATATATTTAAATCATTGATATGAATGTTAATTCCTTTCTCTATGTACTCTTCAACAACATTTTGAATATCATTATTTTTTCTTCCTAACCTAGAAATCTCTAAAACTAAAATGTTTTTTACATCCTCATTGAGTTGCAGATATCTTTTCATTTGATTAAAACCTACTCTTTCATCAGTTTTAGTTAGAGAACCACTTATTTTATCTTCAAATATTTTTACAAGTTGTAACTTCTTTACAGATGCAAATTTCTTGATGTCGTCATACTGTCGTTCTAATGATTGTTCTTGTGAACTGACCCTTAGGTATGCTACTGCTTTCATTTATTTTGAATTTTTTCGTAAAAATACAAAAAGCAAATGAACTATATATTGTAATGTATGAATAAGGTAGCGCGAACTATAGCTGATCTTGAAGCATCCCCAGCAGTGCAGTCAAATCATATTGCCGAAGCTATTCAATATCGAAGTCTAGACCGCGATGGTTGGTTGGGATAATTTTTTTGAGGATTTTTTTAATTATGGTCTACTTTAAAAAACATAAATGATAGTCTTACTTTTTATAAGATATTAATTCTTGATATATCAAATTAGTATATTTTTTAAATCTAAAATAATATTACGTTGCTTTATCTACAATAGCTATGAAAAACGGAATTAGGATTAGTATAAAAGCAATGAAATAGTCTTTTTTATTTTGCCCTTTGAGTCATTGGAATGAACATATTTGAGTTTACAGCTCAAGGTTATTTGCCGAATTTATAAACGTATTAATGTTATCATCAGTAAGATTTTGAATGTTTTTAGTGATTTTTTCAATATCCCAATTCCACCATTGTATTTCTAACAATTTTTCAATTTGTTCTTTTGTAAATCTTTTTTTTATTTCTTGAGCTGGATTCCCTCCAACAATAGAATAAGGTTCTACATTTCTAGTTACCGTCGAATTCGATGCAATTATCGCCCCGTCACCTATTTTTATTCCAGGCATTATAGTCGAATTATACCCAATCCAGACATCGTTTCCTATCTCTGTATTTCCTTTATTAGGATACTGTTTTCCTTCCATGGCATTTTTCCAATCCTCTCCAAATATTGCAAAGGGATAAGAACTTATTGATTTTGTGAGGTGATTTGCCCCATTCATTATGAATTTTACATCAGAAGCAATCATACAAAATTTGCCGATAATTAATTGGTCACCTATAAAATCAAAATGATATTTTACGTTTTTCTCAAAATTAGCAACGTTTTCAAAATCATCATAATAGGTATAATCTCCAATAATTATGTTAGGGTTTGTGATTGTGTTTTTTAAAAAACAAAGTTTGTCGTAATTTTCTAATGGAAATGGGGTGTCTTTATTTGGTATTTTCATTCCTAAATTTTTCTAGATGAACTTTAATTTATTATTATAAACTATTTTTTCTTTTAAAAGCCCACATTATCTGTAAATCATTGGTCATGTTGTAAGTTGAGGATGATAGTAGACTCAATAGTAATGGTTCTGATGTTTTTAATTTTAAGCGTTGGTAATTTAATTAAATTGGAAACACACTTTTATAAAATTTCTTAATTTTTTTACTCCATCAAATCAATTTTGTAACCAATGCCAATATCAAAAATGGGGTACTCCTTGTTTTTAAGATAGATAATTGGTTTTTCAATTTGTCTCCACTTTGAATCTTTTTCATAATCAAATCGATAAAATGTTTTAGTATCATTTTTCCTTTCAATAATAGGGATGTTTGGTAAAATCCATTTTATAAATTTTTTATCAGCAAATTTTTTATTAAGCTCATAAGGCATTTCAATAATCAAGGAATTATTTTCATCAACTTTCCCGATAAATGTTACTACAACAAACAAACCATCTTCGGGAATTTTGATGTTTTTTTCAAAGTTTGTGGTAAAAAAATCATTTATAAGTTCGGAATCGATTACCTCATATTTACAGTAATTATTTAAATTTTCACCAGGCATTCCATCAACACATTCTAATATTTCTAATTTTATTAAAGTTTTATATGGATATTGTTTCTCGGGATACATGTTTCTTGTAACATCATTAGCTTTTTTAAACACCGGAATTTCAATGCTTTTTAAATAATTTATTTTAGTATTATTCGGATTAATTTTAAAAGCAAATTTCAAGCCTATTGCACTATAATAC
>NZ_QKNZ01000013.1:0-35846 GCF_014156605.1 Flavobacterium sp. SOK18b | reverse complement strand
TACAAATCCCGTTCATCAGGTCCACGATGTGACATTCGACTAGAGAGATCTCTAACCAATTGCACTTCTTTTCCTTTACCAATGATGGCCAATATTCCACACATACTTATTCTATTTAATTGTTAAACAAACGGGAACTGCAAATATGCATTGCCGACTACATGTAAAAATTCATTATTAAATTAAAAATGAAACTTAAATTATTAAAATCGTAGCTTTTTAAATAAAACCTCGTACAAGCACCGTTTACCTATTACTTTACTTTTTGTCCTTTAATAAAAGTACTATTTGGTTTCATTTTAACCATCATGTTTTCTTTCACTTTCATTAAATCTTCGTCATAAATTACAAAATCAGCCCATTTGCCTACTTCTAAACTTCCTTTTTCTTTTTCTTCAAAATTAGAATAAGCGGCCCAAAGCGTCATTCCTCTCAAGGTTTCGGCACGGGTAAGTGCATTTTCCATTTGAAAACCACCTTTAGGATAATCCTTAACATCTTTACGAGTTACGGCAGCATGAAAAGTAAGCATTGGGTTCACTTCCTCAACAGGAAAATCTGTCCCTAAAGCAACCGTCCCAGCTTTTTGAAGGAGTTTTTTAAAAGCATAAGCGTTTTTTAATCTTTGTTTTCCAAGGCGTTCTTCGGCCCAATACATATCTGATGTAGCATGAGTAGGTTGAACAGATGGAATAATTCCAAATTTAAAATAATCAAAATCAGCTTCACGCAACACTTGAGCATGTTCTATTTTCCATCGTCTGTCTTTGGTTCCAACCAAAACCTCTTTGTAAATTTTTAAAATTACTGTATTTGCAGAATCGCCAATAGCGTGTGTATTCAATTGAAAATTTGAATTCGCAATTTGTTTCGCAACCGATTTTAGTCCTACAACCGGCGCTAGTAAGGCTCCATATTGACCTGGCTTATCCGAATACGGTTTGTGCATACACGCGCCGCGCGAACCTAAAGCACCATCACCATACATTTTAAAAGATCTTACATTAAGTTGATCTGTTTTGTAAATTCCTTTTTTAAGGTACATATCAATGTTTTTTTGATTGACTGTAACCATAGCATACACATTAAGCTTCATCAGTTTTACTTTTTGTAAACTATCCATCAAGTGAATAATATCTGGATCAAGTCCAGCATCATTTACAGTTGTTAAACCATAATCAAACATTACTTTTTCAGCGTCTAATAAAGCTGCTATTTGAATTTTACGAGTTGGTTTAGGTATAATTTTAAAAATCAATTCCATCGGATTGTCTACTAAAATTCCTGTAGGCTCACCGTTTACAATTTCTATTTGACCACCTTCAGCATTCGTATCTTTTGTAATTCCTGCAAGTGCAAGAGCTTTACTATTTACAATTATAGCGTGTCCATCTACTCGGTTTAAAACCACTGGAATATTAGGAAATGCTGCGTCTAGATCCGCTTTTGTGGGATATTTTTTAACTTCCCAGTCATTTTGGTCCCATCCATTACCTACAATAAAGGTTGATTTTTTTTCCTTTTGAAAAGCTTTTAAACGACTTATAATATCCGCCATACTCGTTGTTCCTCGCAAATCGACTTCCTGTAAACTTAGTCCGAAGTTGTAAAAATGGCAATGTGCATCTATTAACCCAGGATAAATGAACTTCCCATCAGCCTTTGTAGTGTTATTAGACTGGTATTTTTTTTCAATATCAGTATCTGTCCCAATTGCAACAATTTTACCTTTATCAATTGCCATAGCGGTAACTTTCTCAAAAGTGTTGTTTACGGTATAAATGGTAGCATCAGTAATGATGGCATCCACCATAATTTTTTCGTTTTGGTTGCATGAAAATAAAAATAGTGTAGAAAAAAGTAAAGCAAAAGCTCTCATAAGTTATAAATTAGTTATGCTAATATAAAAAACTGTCCTGAAATAGAGCGCATTAATTTAGAATTAAAACCATTTTAAAGTTTAATGTTATTTTTATTCATAAAAAAACGCACTCCTTTCGGGTGCGTTTCTTATCGTAATTAGTAAGCTATTCTGCTACACTTTTGCGTAAGCATCATCATGAACACTTGCTACAGCCCTACCCGATGGATCATTCATGTTCTTGAAAGCTTCATCCCACTCCAAAGCTATTTTTGTACTACAGGCGACGCTCGCTTCTTGAGGAACACACAAGGCAGCAGCATCACTAGGAAAATGGTCGTGAAAGATAGAACGGTAATAATATTCCTCTTTTGACGTAGGCGTTTGCAACGGAAACTTATATTTGGCATTTGCCAATTGTTCGTCAGAAACCTCAACAGCAACAACTTCTTTTAAAGTATCAATCCAGCCGTACCCTACACCATCACTAAATTGCTCTTTTTGTCTCCATGCCACACTTGGGGGCAACATATCTTCGAATGCTTTACGAACCACCCATTTTTCCATAGGATGTTCTTTGTTAATCATTTTATCTTGCGGGTTGATGCGCATGGCAACATCCATAAACTCTTTGTCAAGGAAAGGCACACGGCCTTCGATTCCCCACGCGGCCAAACTCTTATTCGCACGCAAACAATCGTACATGTGCAGCTTACTTAGTTTACGTACATTCTCTTCGTGAAATTCTCTTGCATTTGGCGCTTTGTGAAAGTATAAATAGCCTCCAAAGAGTTCATCAGCACCTTCACCAGACAACACCATTTTTATACCCATTGATTTAATAACTCTCGCCATCAACCACATAGGTGTTGATGCTCTAATGGTAGTTACATCATAAGTTTCTAAGTTGTAAATAACATCTTTGACCGCATCTAGACCTTCTTGAATCGTGAATTTAATTTCGTGATGAATCGTGCCTATGTGGTCTGCTACAATTTTGGCTGCTGCAAGATCCGGAGAACCTTCTAATCCTACTGAAAATGAGTGCAATTGCGGGTACCAAGCATCGGTAGTATCACCAGACTCAATTCGTTTTTGTGCAAATTTTTTGGCTACAGCCGACGTTATCGATGAATCCAAACCGCCAGAAAGTAAAACACCATAAGGTACATCACTCATTAATTGTCTGTGAACGGCTGCTTCTAATGCTACTTTTATATCTTGAATATTTGTCTCGTTATCTTTTACAGCATCATAGTCAGTCCAATCTCTTTTATACCATTGTACAAATTCGCCATCTTGACTCGTCATATAATGTCCAGGAGGAAACAATTGTATTTTAGTGCAATATCCTTCTAAAGCTTTCAATTCAGAAGCAACATAAAACGTACCGTGCTCATCCCAACCGATGTATAATGGAATAATTCCCATGTGATCCCTTGCAATGAAGTATTCATCCTTCTCTACATCATAAATGGCAAAGCCAAAAATTCCATTCATTTCATCTATAAAATGAGGTCCTTTTTCTTTGTAAAGTGCCAAAATAACTTCGCAATCACTTTCTGTTTGAAAGTTGTATTTCCCTTCAAATTGTTTACGCAATGCTCTATGATTGTAAATCTCACCATTGGCAGCTAAGATAAGTTGTTTGTCTTCGCTAAATAAAGGTTGTTTTCCCGATGCTGGATCAACAATAGCCAAACGTTCATGCGATAAAATGGCTTTTTCGTTGCTAAAGATTCCGCTCCAGTCTGGTCCGCGATGACGAATTATTTTTGACATTTCTAAAACCTTAGGTCTTAAAACTTCTGCTTTTTGTTTCAGGTCGAAGGCACATACTATTCCACACATAATGCTATATTTTATAAATGAACTTATTTATTTTGATAAAGCAAAGATGCAATTATAGTTTCATCTGTAAAACACAAAGCCGATATCCAGTTACATATTTAAACTAAAAATAACTAAATACTGCAAATACCAATTAAAATCTAAATAAAAAACAGACTCTACTTGTAAAGTGTAAATAGCACAAAATTTTTATTGAATTGATTGAATGACATACTTTGAACCATTAATCTCAAAAGTAAATCCTTCTTGGTTTCCCATTAACTTTGCGCCCAATGGTGATTGCGGAGAAAGTGCAATCACATTGATACCATCAACAGCAATTTTAGGAAGTGCTGCACTTAAATACAAATAAATCCCATTGGCTTTGACCAAACTTCCCACAATAATAGTTTTAGCACTTGTACTAGAATCAATTTTATCTAAAATGGCTTTTTGCCCCAATACTTCTTTTAATTTATGATTGAGTTTTTCTTGCTCAATGTGCATCATCGATAAAGCCGTTTCGTGTTTATCGCCTGCTGAACCTTTGGCATCATTTTTAGAATCTTCAGTAAGTGCCGTAATCATGTCCTTAAAGACATCTATTCGGTCTTGAACCAATTGTAAATAATGAATGTGGATTTTTTGTTTGAAAGTCATAAATTAAAATTTAACCACAAAGTTCACAAAGAAAGCGCAATGTTCACGAAGTATTTTAATTATATTTTCTGTGGTCTCTGTGCATTCGTTATGAACCGTGTGCTTCGGTAAAAAAATTAAAAATCAAACTTATAATTGGCTCCCACTAAAAATTGAAAACCTTGCACTGGGAAATTCAACCATTTTTGATAGTTGTTATTGGTTAGATTGTTTAATTTTATAAAACCCGTTAATTGATCATTGTATTTGTAACCCACATTTGCATTCACATCAAAATATCCGTCTAATATAATCGGAGTAGTTGATGGTAAAAAAGTAGTGCTGTTTTGAAGATCTTTACGTTCTCCTACATAAAATAAATGCGCGCCAGCATACCATTTCTCTGTGATATCCACGTCAAGATTTGCTTTAAACTGAATTGCTGGTAAGTTCCAAGCCTCTTGTTGAAAATCATTTGTAAAACTGCTAAAGCTTCCGTTTATTCCAAAAGAAACATCCTTTGAAAAATCAGCTTTAAGTTCTCCGAAAAAACGAAGGGTACGCATATCATCATACACCACTTGAAATGAGTTCCCAAAACCATAATTCATATTAGAACCGGTCTCACTATAATCATTGCTTTTAAACAAAGCCTTGTTGCGCTCATTGTTATACGAACCTCTCAAGGTATAACTCACAGTATTGCTCAACTTTCCTTTAAGACCTGCATAGATTTCATATTGATTATCGGTTGGATTAATCAGTAAGGTTGGAGACAAAAATGGGTTTTCAGTCACAAAATCTTGATAGGAATTTTGGTTTAAATTCCCTTCGGCACCAGCATAAAATATCATCAAATCGCCCACCACTTTGTAGGACGCAGTAAATTTTGGATAGATATATAAAGAGCTATTGCTGTTCTTGGTATCCAAACTATAATAAATAGTAGCACCAAGGTTTAAAGTCCAATCTTTCTCTTGCATCACAAAACTTGGCGAGAGTCCAAAATTTGTAAAACCATACTCAATTCCTGCAGTATTGCTGTTATTAGTGGCAAAAGTTCCGCCTACATAATCCACAATAACATCTGTTTTTACAGCATAATCCATTACTTTAAGTTCTAGCGTGGGCTTTACTACAAAACGATTTTCGGCCGATTTATAAAGATCTGTAAATCTATTGAACTTCACAGTTGCTTTATCTAATATCCCCTCGGTAAGCACTACATTTCCTGAGAAAGACAAAGTATTGTACGATTGTTTAGGATCAATACTAGCAAGTAAAACTCCTTTATCAGAATTAGTTAAGGAATTTCCAAAATTTAAAGGCAACCCATACCAATTGTAGACTTGGTTATTGTAACCCAAATCCAGATTGTACGAAAGTGTTTTTTGATTTGAACCGTACATAATATCGAATGCTGTATCATAAAAACTGTTATCTAAATCTATGGCATTAATTCCGCCTTGCGAGGAGTGATGCCTGAACATTCCTCCCACATAATCAGTAGTATTTAAATCATGATTCACAAACAGTTCTCCTACCAATGTTCCATAATTACCAGCGCCAAATGTAGCATAATTTTTAAAAATATGAGGTTGTTTTTCCTTTTCTACACCTTGCGCTTTTCCCTTTGAAGGTGTAAAAGTTGAAGCCACTGGGAATGAAAAAATAGCATACTTAACCGCTTCTTTTTTCGAATTAGCCTCTTCCTCAAGTTCTGGAACTTCTTTGACTTTAAAGGCATCTGAAATTTTAGGAGTAAATGGCTTGACTACGTTTACCGTTTCTGTCCCTATTTGCTCTTTTTTTTGTGACCAAGAAATTGGAATTATACCCATAAACAAAAAGCCCAATACTAACGGCTTTAAAATTCCGATTTTGCTATGATTCTGTACGTTTATAATGGATGGATTCAATGTCATTTCTATTGTGTTTACTTCTTATTTTTTTAATGCTTTTTTATGCAAGCTTATACTTCCCAAACTCCTTTTGCAAGAAACTGAGATTTGCCACCTATTTTAATTTCATAATTTTCACCACTTTTTATTCCGTCAAAATAAATTTGAGAGGGCCTATGTATAAAATGCCCCTGGTGATTGACAAGCTTTATTACCGGATTGTGGTATTGTAATAAAAATGCTTGCAAGCATGTACTGGCGCTACCTGTAGCGGCATCCTCAATTAATTGATTGTTTTCAATACACATCATCCTACTAGATAATTTTTCATTTTCTAAACAAAAAAAGTAAAAAGCCCTATGTGGTGTTTTACAATTTTGGTGCAACCATTCTTCTGCTTTATTTTTATCCAAAACAATCTTGCCCAGCACCTCTTCATTTTTTACTGGTACCATCACAAATGCGCTACCAGTAGTCACCTCTTGAATAGGGAAATTTATATCAAAATCATCTTGTGACAAAGTACTAAATAAAGAAAAATCATCTTTCAAATAAACATCTAAAAAAGTAGGTTGCGCGGCTTGAAGCCAAATAAATCCATCTTTTTCATGAACAGGAATTGCTCCCACAGGAACCTGCATTGTAATCGTTGATGGATTGTCATTGAAAATTTTATTCATTAAAACCCATGATGTCCCAATAATAGGATGCCCTGCAAACTGCATTTCATGTTCAGGTGTGAAAATTTTAATTTCGGCAGTATTTGTTTCCGTATTGATTTGAGTGATAAAAGTACTCTCGGCAAAGTTAATTTCCTTTGCAATTTTTTGCATTTTCTCTTTGCTCAAAGTTTCGGCACTCAAAAAAACAGCAAGTTGATTGCCTGCATACTTAGCATCCGTAAAAACATCTACTATATAAAAATCTAAATTCATTTTTCTATTTTATTAAAAATCAAACATCATTTCCAAACAATTCTGTGAAGCAATTATTTTGTTACGGATGAGTTTGTTTTAGCCTCTTCGGTTTTGATTATATCTAATTCTTTTTGAGCATCAGCAACAACATCTGGGAAATCAGTGAAATTCTGAATAACATTCTCTAAAATATAAGTGGCTTGAAAACTATCTTTCAATCCATAAAAATTCTTAGCCATTAGCACCAATCCTTTAGCACCAAAATATTTATAACTAGCATAACTTTTAGCTAATTTTTGCACTGCTGCATTCGAAGCTTCATAATTAGCCTCTTTGTTTTTAAAATAGGCATCATAATATAAGGCCTCTGCTGCCAGTTCTCCTTTGGCCGTAGTCATTAATTTTGCATAAGCGCTTTTCGCTTTTACTTCGTCTCCGTTAACTATTGCCGCACGGGCAATGATAATTTGAGCATCACTTTTTACTCCATTATCCGTTTTAGGATTTAGCAGTACTTTTTCGGCATAAACACCCGAATTAGGATAGTCTTTATTGTCGTAATACAATTTCATCAAATTAGACTGAGCAAAAGTTTTGTTTTGAGACGTTTCTGCTTCGTTTTCCAATCTAGTTAGCATTGCAATTGCTTTCTCTGAATCTTTATTTTTAAGATAAATTTGAGACAATCGAGACAAAGACTGCTCTGTAAATTCATTTCGAGGCTGAGCCACTACGTACTCATAATGCGGAATGGTTTTGTTCTCGGCACCATCTGTAAAATAAAGTTGCGCTAAATAATAATTTGCAGGTAAAGCATGAAGTCCGCGCGGAAACTGACTTACATAACTTGCAAATCCAGCAATAGCTTGCTTTGTATTGTTTTGCTGAAATTGCTTTTCGGCTGCCTCATAACTATCATTGTCTAATTCTGCATCCGTTACTGCAACAAAATCTAGTGTTTTAACCCACGTTGCATATTCATTTACTCGTCCCGTGTCTACATAAATCAATCTAGCTGTTGCTACAGCCTCTAGTGCCTCAGGAGTTCTAGGGAATTCAGCAGCAACTTTTTTAAATTTCATTAATGCTTGATCGTCTTTATCTGTATTGTAAAAAATTAAACCTTGACGCAAAATTGATCTAGAAGTAAATGTTCCGTTTTTAAACTCGGTATTCAATCTGTCGTAGGTCTTAATTCCTTTGTCATTTTCGTTCTCAGCAACATAAGTATTTGCTAGTTCAAACAACGCATCATCTCTAAAATCAGATTTTTGATAAGCCTCTAAAAATGAATTTAAATCATTAATTTTTTTATCATTTTTACCCATAAAACCATACGAAATAGCTCTTTGAAAATAAGCATAATCAGCATCTACACTTTTTGAGTCTACCACTTTTGAATACGCTTGTAAGGCCTCCGCATATTTTGAAGTTACAAATCGACAATCTGCAAGTCTTAAATAAGAATCTTGAAAACGAATTTTATCTGCGGCAGCGTTATCAATTTGTTTTTGAAAATAATTCCCGGCTTGTTCGTATTCTTTCAACTTAAAGTACGTGTATGCTATATTGTAATTGTGATTTTTAAACTCCGGAACCGTGTTTGCCTGAGCCGCATTTGTAAACTGTTTGAAAGTGAGTAAAGCCTCTTTAAAATCATTTAAAACATATTCTGTTTCTGCTTTCCATAAAATGGTTCTTGCAGTAAAAACAGGATCTTTTTGTTCGGTTAAAGCCTTGGTAAACATTTTCAAAGCTTCATTAAAATTTGCGTCGGTGTACAATTCTAATCCTCGGTAAAAAAGAACTTTTTGGTACGCCACTTTATTTTCGGGTGACTTATTTTTTTCTAATAATACGAGCGCTTCCTTGTAATTTTTAGAAGAAATATAAGAGTCTATCAATAATTTTTCAATCTCATTTTTATTCGCATTCTCTGGATATTTCTTTAAAAAAGCTTGTAAAACAGCTGGTACACTTTGATAGGAATTTCCTAATTCATAACTCAATTTAGCATAATTTAAACTTGCATCTTCTTGAATGGCGAGATCAAAATCCATTTCAGATGCATTCTTGAAAGCGTTTAAGGCTTGTTGTTTCTTATCTGTATTCAAGTAACTTTCACCCAAATGATAGTAGGCATTTTGTGCCACAAAATCTTTTCCTCCTATTATTTTATTAAACTGACTGATTGCATTTTCAAAATCTTTTTGCTTGTAAAGCGCATAACCTAATTGGTAAAAATCTGTATTTGTCCACTTCCCTTTTTTGCCTTTATAAGCTTCTAAAAAAGGAATTGCGTTGCTGTATTGTTTTAGATTAAAGTAGCTTTCGCCAATGATTTTATTCAGCTCTGATTTTTCTAAAGCATTTGAACCAGCCATTGCTTTTTGCCCTAAATCGATAGCTTTTTGAAAATTACCAAGCTTAAAATTCATATCGGCTTGGTAATACGACAATTTTTCTTTGTACTTCTCCTCACCCGAAACTTCATCAAAATATTTAGTTGCTTGCTTATAATCATCGCCCTCATAAGCCATAAATCCTAGGTAGTATTTAGCTTGTGATCCATATTCTTGTGAGTTAATCACTTTGTTAAAATACGTTGTTGCCTCCTTGCGTTTCTTAGCATTGAAATTCCCATATCCTTTTTGAAAATTAAATTTATCTTGATCATTTCTACTCAAACTAGACTCGTCTACTTTATCGAACCATTGCAAAGCTTGAGGATAATTTCCTTGTTTAAAGTGAAATTGCGCTACCTCTATATATGCCTGATTTTGTTTTACACTCGTAGGGTAATCAGTAACAAACTGTTCCATCAATTCATCTGCATTAGACTGGTTGGTTCTAATAGCGCAGTTTGCAGCATAATAAGTACAATCTGATTTTAGCTCTTCGGTGGTGGCTGTTTCTTTTACTTTATTAAAAATTAATTGGGCAGATGCATATTGATCATCTTTGAATAATGAAACTGCTTTGTCAAATTCCCTGGAGTCATGAGTGTATATTGCTGTTTTTTGTCCACTAAGACTAGTGGCATAGATAAAAAGGCTACCTATAAAACATTGAGAAAGTTTGCGCATTGTACTTTTATTTTAATAATTCAAATGTATTATATTCTGAGTCTATAACGAATTGAATACGGGATTTATTATGATTTTTTTACAATTGCTGTTGGTTCGCATACCGTACTAGGATTATTTTTAGAAACGGTGGGTTTGATTTTGTTCTTTGATTTTTTATCGAATTCTAAGCATTACAACAGAATTTATTTTGAATCGTTGCGTTAACTTATTACTTTTACCCCATAAACAAATGTAAAACATGTCACAATCCGTACTATCCTTAAAAAATGTAACTATTTATCAAGAAAACAAATCGATTTTATCTGATGTAAACTTGGAGGTAAAGCATGGCGAATTTCTTTACATCATTGGTAAAACAGGTTCTGGTAAAAGTAGTTTGATGAAAACACTATACGCTGATTTGGCTTTGACAGAGGGAGAAGGAACAATTGTTGACTTTGATTTGGCTACCTTAAAAGAAGATGATATTCCGTTTTTGAGACGAAAAATAGGAATTGTTTTCCAAGATTTTAAATTACTACCCGATCGTACTGTAAATGACAACATGTTATTTGTACTTAAAGCTACAGGCTGGACCGATAACGGTGAAATGGAAGCTAAAATTGAGGAAGTTTTAAATAAAGTAGGGATGGGTGAATTTGGCAAAAAAATGCCACATCAATTATCTGGTGGAGAACAACAGCGTGTTGCAATTGCTCGTGCATTACTAAACGATCCAGAGCTAATCCTTGCTGATGAACCTACGGGAAATCTTGATCCTCAAACCAGTGCCGAAGTTCTTGAAGTACTAAAAAAGATTAATGCTATAGGAAAAACAATCATTATGGCTACCCATGATTATGCTTTATTGATGAAATTCCCATCCAAAACATTAAAATGTGAGGATTCTAAAATATTCGAAGTGATACAGCAACGCAATTCGTAATGCTTTCTATTCTTGTTCCTATTTATAATTTCAATGCATTTCCTACCGTTCAAGAACTGCATAGACAATGTGTAGAACAAGAAATACCATTCGAAATTATTTGCCAAGATGATGCTTCAGAATCTGATTTGAATCGTTTTAATGAAAAAATAAACGACTTATCTAATTGTAGCTTTGTTTCCTTAAAAAATAATATTAGCCACCGAGAAAATAGAAATAATCTAGCAGCACAATCAAAATACAACTGGCTGCTTTTTTTAGATGGCGATTCTGTTATCATAAACAAAAATTATATTTCCCACTATGTCAAGCAAATAAACGGATTCGATATTATTTATGGTGGCCGATTACATCCTGAAAAGTGCCCTTCAAATAATCAAAAACTGCGCTGGAAATACGGTCGCTATATGGAAGACCAAAGTGCCCCTGAACGAGAAAAAAAAGGGTATTCTGCACTTCTTTTTAACAATACACTCATCAAAAAAAATTGTTTTGACACGGTGAAATTTGACACGAACACCACCAAATACGGTCATGACGACACCCAACTTTCCTATCGCTTGAGTCTCAAACCTTTTACGCTAAAGCATCTTGAAAATCCCGTTGAACACGGTGATATTGACACAAACTATGATTATTTAAGTAAAACCAAGCAATCTCTGGAAAATTTGCAGCAATTGTATCAAACAAAAACAATTGATTCTAAGTTTGTCAAATTGCTTTCTCTATATGATTTTTTAGTTCGTACTAAAATAGAATACGGTATAGCGCTGGCTTTCAAAGTATTTGCGAAAGCATTAGAACAAAATTTAAAAAGTAACAGTCCAAAATTATTCTTTTTTAATTGTTTCAGATTGGGCTATTTGTGTTCTATTTCAAACCCAAAGTCTTTAGGTTAAGGACTTGATTAATTTTTGCCATTCATTCATAACTTTATCTATCTGGTAAGCATTACTTGTAGCTTGCGCTTTTTTGCCCATTTCTAAACGAAGCGTTTCATTGCTCATCAACAACTGCAATTGTTTTATAAATTCATCTTGATTGCCATCTTCAACAAGCAATCCATCAACACCATGATTGATAATTGCTCTTGGACCACAAGGACAATCATAAGCAACACAAGGAACTCCAGCAGCCATTGCCTCCAGTAAAACCATAGGAAAACACTCGTACCGAGACGTCATAACATAAATAGTTGCTTGTAAATAGGCCTCTTGAATCGTTTTGATTGGGTCTAAAAAAACTACTGAATCTTGTATTCCTAACTCTCGTGCTAACACCTCAAGATCTTGGTAGTTGCCACAATATAATTCTAATTTCCAGGATGGATATAATGTTACGACTTCTTTCCAAATAGGCAACAACCTGTCAAGCCCTTTCTCATAAGTATTTCTAGCTACAGCAAGTACCTTTCTCGATGAAAGCGGCGCAACAGAATTTAGGGCAAACCATAATGGATTAGGAATTATTGCTTTCTTCCTAACATTCCATTCAAGAGCACTTTCATTGGATAAAAATACAAGTTTAGTATACTTTTGAGCAGCATACTTTTTGAAGTGATATTGCAAATTCTGTTTCAAAGAATTGAATACAGCATGCGACGAAGGATGCTCCTGTACATAAATTGAACTGTGAATTTCTAACAAAAGTGGAATTTTGCGACAAACTAAAAAAGGAAGTAAAAAAGCTTTTAATCCATTATCGCAAACGAGAATGCAATTTGGTTTAATGAGGGAAATATATTGATTTAACGCCTTATAATATTGAAAAGCAAACAAATGAGCAGCACCTTTTAACTGCATGTCATGAAACACAACATCCTCATGAAAAGAGTAAAACAAGGGAGAATGCCCATTATTCTGAGTCAAAATATGGACTTCATAACCGCATTGTGTGATAAAATAATTCGTTTTCAAGGATAAGATTCTTGCAACCCCTCCTTCGTTATTGATATTTGGAACTATATAAAGTAGTTTCATTTTTTTGAGTTGATGAAAGTATCAAAATCCCTGATATAATCCTCCTCATCAAAAGTGGCTGAAGCCAAGACAAGACAAACGGCACCTGATGAAAAATTTTCAAGTTCGCGCCATGTATCATTTTTAATCAATAATCCTTTGTCAGGTTTATTTAAGGTAATGGTTTTTTCTGTAATTCCATCTTTTAAAACTACATCAAAACTTCCTGAAATGGCAATTAAAACTTGCTGTAGCTTTTTATGAGAATGTCCGCCTCTTTTTGAAGAACTAGGAATATCAAATAAATAATACACACGCTTAATTTCAAACGGAATCACCTCATTTTCTATAACTGCAATGTTCCCAAGCACATTTTCAATCTTGGGTATGTCTATAATTTCTATTTGCATCTTACCTCTTCGTATTTAAATAATCAAGCCATTGATTTCCAATTTTTTCTACTGAAAACCGAAGCGCACTTGGTACACTATTCGCTTTGCAAAATGCTCTTAATTCAGCATCCGTATAGAGTAAATCTATAGCTTCAACTAGTTGATCCTTATTTTGATTTTCAACCAGCAAACCATTGAATCGGTCTGTAATAATTTCACTTGGCCCAGCAAAACAATCATAGGAAATGGCAGGAGTTCCTACTAACAAACTTTCTATAATCACATTTGAAAGTCCTTCATATTCGCTGGTAACTACTGTGAAAAGAGCATTTTTTTGGTGACAAAAAGGATTTTTTTGATAACCCAAAAATTCCACTAAATCACCTAATTTTTTTTCAGCAACAAGCCGTTTTAAATCCTCAAGATAGATTCCAGAACCAATAATTTTTAATTTTATTCCATTTTGTGGCAATACTGTTTTGGAATATGCCTCAATTAAAACATCAAATTGTTTTACCTTTTCGTTCATTCGACCCACAGCAATAATATAGGTACCATCCATTGGCATACTAGCCAGAGCTAATTCTTGAATCTTTTCAATTTCAAAAGGATTGTAAATGGTTTGAGCTTTAATTTTGTATTGCTGGAGCAATGCCTTTTCCAGTGCTTTACTTACGGTTACAAAATTATGTTTTCCATAAATAAAACGGGCAATCCAGGGTTTCTTTGAAATGTAATTGTGTAAAATTCCACTATGAATGGTATAGATAACACTCGCTTGATAGACATAATGTGCCATCAAAAATTCGTTAATCGTATTCACCCGATAGCGAAAATCAAGAACAAAATCAAAATGATGTTCTTTAAAATAACTTTGTAACTCGTGCAATCGTTGTAGCTTTTTAAAGGTTGTCGCTGTATTTTTTTTGCCTAAATTCAGTACAACTCCTTTGTAATCATAAACGATATCGTCAACAAAAATAATGTTGTGAACTTTAATCCCTTTGCTTTCAAAAAAAACAGACAACACGGCATGCACACGTTCTGCACCACCGCCACCCAGTGAATCGCCCACAAGAGCAATTGTTGTTTTTTTCGGAATCATTTTTAATTTACTAATTTAGCTTCAAATATAAACACTTCTTTGTTCAAATGAATTACAATCCACTAGTTTCCGTTATCTGTCTTTGTTACAATCATGAAAAATTTGTTCAAGAAGGACTGGAATCAATTGTAAATCAAACGCATAAAAACATTGAAATTATTATTGTAGATGACTGTAGCACAGATAATTCTGTAGCTGAAATTAAAAAATGGCTCGTTAACTATCCAAATGTTATTTTTATTTCCAATCGTGTAAACCAAGGGAATACAAAATCTTTTAATACTGCCTTCAAGCGCTCCACTGGCTCCTATATTATTGATTTTGCAACTGATGATTTACTCCATCCCGATTGTGTAGCCACGCAAATAGAGCAGTTTAAAAATAGCACTTACACTAATCTTGGAATTGTATACGGTAATGCCGAAATGATCTTTGAAGACAACACGCATTTCAGATATTTTTTTGAGGTAGACCAAAATAAAAAAAGAATACAAAGCCAACCTACAGGCGACATTTATTTAGGATTATTGCGTTTAGACAATAATGTTTGTTCCGTTTCGGCAATGGCAAAAAGAGAGGTTTATGAAAAGCTAAATGGCTATAATGAAAACTTGCATTATGAAGATTATGATTTCTGGATACGAGCAGCACGCAGCTACAACTTTGATTACATAGATCAAATTCTGTTACAAAAAAGAGAGTTAAAAAATTCCTTGAGTACCTACCGTTTTCGAAGATTGAATTCAAAAACACGAAAATACAACCGGTCTACTTATAAAATTGTAATCCATGCTTTAAAAATGAATACCACTACCGAGGAAAACAAGGCCATTTTAAACATGATTCACCATGAAATAGAAATAGCATTGCGAACAATCGACCCAATTTTACTTCTCAAATATATCGTATTAGAGGCCAACGTATTAGCCTTAATCATACTCAAAAAAAGATACCGATAATTCTTAGTTGGGTTTTATAAAAAAACTTTCGTCATAAAAAAACATCTAAACCAAATACTAGTCTTACAAAAAAACGGTGTTCACAACACTTTTTTTGCAATAACTTCACACTCGTTTAGGCAAGAATATAGCCGTAGAACCTTATTTTTGTTATCATGAGATATTTTAAATCGGGTATAGTGCCATTTGGAATTCTTTATTATTTACATCATCTAAATCGAATAAAATGGAAACCGATACTTTTATTTTCTGTCTTGAGGCTGTAGCCGATGTAGAGGAAAATCTAGATACCGAAGTTGTAAAACATCTAGAAAAACTAGCATCAGATCAAGGATTGACTAGCATTTATAAAACATGTGATACCATAGAAGGACTAGAAGAAAGCTTGAACACACTCCTATACGACGATCATAATTTTACCAATTACGAAATCATTTATCTGGTAATGCCTGGCGAAGCCAATACGATTTGCATCAACGAATATTTTTACAGCCTTGAAGAAATAGCCGAATTATTTGAAGGGAAAATGAGAGGGAAAATTGTTCATTTTGCGAATTCAAAAATTCTTGATTTATCACCAGATGAGGCACAATATTTTATTGATGTTACTGGTGCAAAAGCTGTCTCGGGCTATGGTGCATTCCTTCCTAATGTGAGTAGTACCGCGCTAGACCGTTTGTTTTTTGGACTGTTTGAAGAGCAAGATGATATTTTTGAAATTGTTGAAGAACTGCATCAAAAACAGTATGCATTGTGCAAATTACTTGATTTTAGAATGTATTATTAACACGTTTATAGAATTTCAGATATTGAAACCAGTTCAAACAAAAAGTGACTACAATAGCTTCTTAAACTATTTTTATATGTTAAAATGGCGGCATAAAGACTAATTTTTTCACAATAAGAGATTCAACATTGCATAAAATCTTTATATTTGAAATACAAAATTCAAAAATTAAAACTCATGAAAAAAATAGTATCCCTAGCTGTAATTGCTTTTTTTACACTTCAAATGAATGCTCAAGAAGTTAAGGCAGTAGCCAAAGAAAAAGCAAAAAAAGAGGCTTGTTGTTCTAAAAAAGGTGGAAAAGCAGCCATGTCAGCAGCTGAAATTGAAAAATGTATGGCAGCATGTAAAGCCAAAGGAAAAAAATGCGATGCATCAAGTGCCGGTAAAAAATGCTAAAAACCAATATTTATTATATAAAAAACGCCTCTTTCTAGAGGCGTTTTACTTTTATATAAGTAGGTAATTATTTTACTCTTACACTCCACTCAAAGTCCATTTCTGAAACTTGCACTCCTTTTTCATCCGTGCCAATGGATTTCATCCAAAACGTTTGCCCCTCTCCTGTAGCAATAGTTTCCTGAATTGCTTTTTCAATTAAATGACCGTCATTGCACGTAAAAGTAATGCGACCCGTGGCTTTTTTGGTAAAATTTCCTTTGTTGTTTGCTACTAGCATTGAAATCTTACGACCACTTTTTTGAATTTGAAACATCACAAGCGCACCAGTGGCCAATTCTGCTGCCATAGCTTGAACGGCAAAATACATGGAGTTAAACGGATTTTGATTGATCCAACGGTGTTTTACAGATACAACACATTTTTTTTCGTCAATGTTTTTTACGCGAACTCCGCAAATAAAAGCCGATGGTAATTTGAAAAGTAAAAATTTATTAAGTTTTGATGCAGTAAGTAACATAGGCTTTCTAGTTTATGAATTTTAATTACAAATGGTAATACATGGGCTGTCAGGGGTATTGTCATTTGGTATTTGGCTAAAATACAAAAAAATACTATGCACGCCTATAAAATCTATTTGTTAATTTTATGTTAATATTTGGTACTATGCGATACAAGATACTTTCTTTTAGACATATATTTGTATAAGAAATTACTAGGTAGCCTAATTAATCAAAAAATCAAATCAGTTTCAATCATCATCAGAAATCTAAAAAAATCAAAAAAAATGGAATCATCTACAGAAAAAAACATTGCCACATTTACACACTTGAGTACACTAACTCAATATTTTATTCCTTTTGGGAATTACATTTTCCCAATTGTATTGTGGAGCACCAAAAAAGGAGAATCGGAATTTGTGGATCACCACGGGAAACAAGCTATTAATTTTCAGTTGAGTTTATTACTCTATTCATTAGTTTTGTTAATGATAGCAATTCCTTGTTTTTTAATCACTGTATTTAAAAACATCCCGTTGAATACCTTGCATGAGAATCACAATTTTATATTGTCTGATTTTAATTTTAGTGACAATGCTGGATTTTTGACCGTAGGAATTGTGAGTCTTTTACTGTTTTTAATATTAAAAGTTGTTGAGTTCTTTTACATTATTTATGCTTCGATGCAAACATCTAATGGCATAGCATATAAATACCCGCTTACCATTCCGTTTTTAAAATAGACATGAAAGCACTAAAAGTTCTCTATAGCCCTGATTGCAACGGCATCCTTTTCTGGTCTCGTTTTTTAGAGACCAGAAAAGATAGAGTGAAAAGCAGGAATAGTAGTTCTTAAAAAAAACGGGAGTTGACTGCTCCTAAAAAATCATCATAATAATCAATCACGCTGGAGTAAAATCCAGAAAATCAATCAAAGAATGAACAGTTTTAATCACACAAAATCAAAAAAATGAAATTATGAACATTGAAAACACAAAAGCACAAATGCGCAAAGGTGTTCTTGAGTTTTGCATCCTATCAGTACTAAAAGAGAAAGACGCATACACATCAGAAATATTAGACACTTTAAAAAACGCAAAATTACTAGTTGTTGAAGGCACCATTTACCCTTTATTGACTCGATTAAAAAATGACGGTTTGCTCAATTATCGTTGGGAAGAGTCTACATCAGGACCACCAAGAAAGTATTATGGCTTGACCGAAATAGGACAAACTTTTTTAAAAGAACTTAGTGGCACCTGGACTGAATTATCAGATGCTGTAAACCTTATAACCAACCAAAAATAATAATCATGAACAAGACTGTAAATATAAACCTAGGCGGAATGGTTTTTCATATAGATGAAAATGCATACCAAAAATTGACTCGATACTTTGATGCTATTAAGCGCTCTTTATCAAATTCCTCTGGACACGATGAAATATTAAAAGATATTGAAATGCGCGTGTCTGAATTGTTGAATGAAAAACAAATAAGCGACAAGCATGTTATAGGGTTGAAAGAAGTTGATGAAATGATTGCGGTTATGGGGCAACCTGAAGACTATATCATTGAAGACGAAAACGCCGAAGCAAAACCATACCAAAACACGAGCAGAAGAACTAAAAAACTGTATCGTGATAAAGAAAAAGGGATGCTAGGTGGTGTAGCACAAGGATTGGGTTACTATTTTGGGGTTGATTCTGTGTGGATCAGAATAGTGCTAGTATTGCTTGTTTTTGCTGGTTTTGGAACTGGTATTTTAGCGTATATCATTTTATGGATTGTAACACCAGAGGCCGTAACAACCTCTGAAAAACTTGAAATGACTGGAGAACCCGTTAATATATCAAACATTGAAAAAAAAGTTAGAGAAGAGTTTGAGAACGTTTCTGGAAAGCTAAAAAATGTAGATTATGACAAATACGGTGTCCATATTAAAAAAGGAGCAAACAAAATAGGAAGCTCGTTTGGAGATTTTATCATGACCGTTTTTAAAGTTTTTGCAAAATTCTTAGGCATATTATTGATCTTGTCTGGAATCACCGTTTTGTTTTTCTTGTTGATTGGTATTTTTACATTGGGTTCTGGATTGTTTATCGATTTCCCTTGGCAAAATTTTATTGAAGCAGGCAATTTTACTGATTATCCTGTGTGGTCTTTTGGATTACTTATGTTTTTTGCAGTTGGGATTCCGTTCTTTTTCTTAACGTTGCTAGGGTTTAAATTACTAGCCCCAAACATGAAATCAATAGGAAATATTGTAAAATATACCTTGCTTGCTATTTGGATTATTGCAGTTTCAATTGCTATCTCAATTGGGATTAAACAAGCTAGTGCATTTGCAGTGGACGGTAGAGATGTAAAAAAAGAAACCATCAATTTGAAACCTACAGATACGCTGTTTATCAAGTTTAGATACAACGATTATTTTGCCAAGAACGTAGATGACAATAGAAATTTTGAGGTAACTCAAGACTCTACTGGAACTAACATTATTTACTCTAATGATGTGCGTTTTAAAATTGAAAAAACAGATGAAAAACTGCCTTACCTTCAAATAGAAAAAGAAGCTAGAGGTGTATCATTATCTGAAGCTAAAAAAAGAGCTCAGCAAATTAAATATGCGTATACCATCAATGGAAATCAAATTGTTTTAGACAATTACATGATTACTGAATTAAAAAATAAATACCGTGATCAAAGTGTAGATATCACCCTATTTGTTCCGGTAGGCACGTTTATTAAGCCTGATTCATCTGTACAAAACTACGACAGATCTGATGATGAATTCTTTAATTTACATTACAGTTCAGACAATTACGTTTACAAAGTTACAACAGATAAAATAAAATGTTTAAATTGCCCTGCTGATGAAAATGAATATAATGATTCAGAAACTCAAGAGGAAGAGGTATACAATTCTGAATATTCAAGTGAAGTTGACAGTACTTCAGTAGAGAACAGTGTAGAAAACACAACCGAAACTAAAAACAGCTCTGGAAAAGGGTTATCAATAAACAAAGACGGAATAATTGTAAAAAATAAATAATCATGCTAAAAATTATCACACTCATTACTAAGTTTATTGTAGGTGTACTTATTGCCTTATTATGCACCTCTTGCCATTTTAATTTTGACGCTGTTGAAGGAAATGGAAATGTGACCACAGAAAACCGAAAAATTACAGAGCGATTTAAAAGTATCGAAGTAAATAGCGGCATTGATGTTGAAATAGAACAATCAGACAAGGTTGAAGTCATTGTAGAAACGGACGAAAACTTACAAGAATATTTGACTACGGAAGTTGAAAATGGTACGCTTGTAATCACCTTTGACAAAAATTTAATGAATGATGCCGATGTTAAAAAGGTAATCGTAAGAATGCCAGTTATTGATGAACTTGAAGCTACAAGCGGAGCAACGATTGTGAGTAAGAACACCTTAAAAGGAGAAAACATTAGACTTAATACATCAAGTGCTGCAACCATGGACCTTAGCATAGAAGCTGATGTTGTAAGCTGTGACACTAGTAGTGGTAGTGAAATAAAAGTAAACGGAAAAGCGCTAGAGACTAAAAATACAGCGTCAAGCGGAAGTGAAATCAACGCTTATGACTTGCTAACAAATGCCGTTAGGGCTGATGTTTCCAGCGGTGCGAGTATCAATGTGCATCCTATTGTGAGTTTAAATGCAGAGGCCTCTAGCGGTGGTGTAATTCATTATGACATACAACCTAAGTCTATCCAAAAAAATACTAGTTCAGGCGGCAGCGTTGATGCTGATTAAAAGACTTCAAACAAAAAAATCATCCCTTACTAGTGGATGATTTTTTTTTATATTTGTAAGTAATAAATATCAAGACATGAAAAAAAATTTCCTCTTAGTGCTACTTATAGCCACAGCAAGTGTAGCATTTGCTCAAAAATCTGACAAAGTAAAAGGTTCCAAAATTGTTACAATTGTAGAACGAAAAATTGCAGACTTTGAAACCTTACAAATTGAAAACAATCTAGAAGTACATCTAGAAAGAGGAGAAAAAGCAGGCATAAAAGTTGAAACGGACGATAATTTACAGGACGTAGTGGCACTTGACGAAAACGAAAAAACATTACGTATTTACACCAATAAAAAAGCTACAGCTTATAAAAAATTGATTGTTCGAGTAACCTATACCGAGAATTTAAAAACAATTCAAGCCAAAGACGAGACTACTTTAAATGCCATTCAAGAATTACTATTAGATAGCGTAATCCTAAAAGCAAGCGGCACCTCTAAATTATTTTTAAACATCAATTCTAAATCACTGGTTTACCAAGCTGATGACAAAGCAAAAGGCGAGCTCAATATCAAAGCTGAAAAAGCTAGTATTGAGATGAGTAAAAATTCTAGTTTGAAAGCACTAGTTACAACCGTTGATTTAAAAACAGATTTGTACCAAAAATCAGATGCCACTATTGAAGGTGATGCCTCGAATGCTATCTTGCGTTTAGACAACAACTCTAGCTTAACAGCCAATAAATTAACGCTGAAAAATACGGAACTAACCATCGAAGGATATTCTACTTGCGCCATAAATACAAGCACAACATTAAGTATTGATGCGGCAAATAAAACTGAAATCCAGCTAATAGGAAACCCTAAAATAACTATTAAAAAGTTTGCTGACGAGACTAAGTTAATCAAGAAGTTGAAGTAACAGTAACTTTACTAAAAACAAAAAAACAGGCAAAAGTGCCTGTTTTTTTGTGATTTATTTTTTGTGGAAGCCCAATCGGGAGGCTTACTTGTTTACCAATTGCTTTATCTTACTTTCCCGCGTTGCAAATACTTTGCTCTATTTTTCTATGGAAGTAGGAATTCAATCGAATCGAGTACTAAAGAATTTGGAAAAACCAGGGCAGCGGGTGATCGTTTGAGACCTAACAGGTTTTAAAAACCTGTTAGGTCTGTAACACATTGTGCAAGTAAACAATAGACTGAATAGCCAAAATGATCCAAGTTTTAAACAGAAAATTGATTCAAAAAAAAAAGTCTCTTTTGAAATAAAAGAGACTTTTTTTTGACTGGTCGATAGTTGTTATTCCCTTGCAGCCAAATATCTTTCAGCATCTAATGCGGCCATACAACCTGTTCCTGCTGCTGTTATAGCTTGACGATATACATGATCTGCAGCATCACCAGCTACAAAAACACCTGCAACATTTGTAAGTGCAGAACCTGGTGTGTTAACAATATAACCTGTTTCATCAAGTGTAATAAACTCTTTGAAAATATCCGTATTCGGTTTGTGACCAATAGCAACGAAAAATCCAGTTGCTGGAATTTCAAAAGTTTCACCTGTAGTTTTGTTTAACGCTTTTACACCTGTAACTACTTGTTCATCCCCAAGTACTTCAACAGTATCGTGGTTCATCAAAATGGTGATATTTTCTGTTTTGCGTACACGCTCCTCCATGATTTTTGAAGCTCTAAATTTCTCGCTACGCACTAACATAGTTACTTTTTTACAAAGTTTAGACAAATAGTGCGCCTCTTCACAAGCTGAATCTCCTGCACCTACTATTACCACCTCTTGGTTTCTGTAGAAAAAGCCGTCACAAACAGCACATGCAGAAACACCACCACCCATTTTTAAGTAATGTTGCTCTGATGGTAAGCCTAAATATTTAGCCGAAGCACCAGTTGAAATGATTACGGTTTCGCAATGCAATTCTTTTGTGTCGTTAATCCAAACTTTATGAATATCTCCAGAAAAATCAACTTTTGTTGCCCAACCGTCACGCACATCGGCTCCAAAGCGCTGCGCTTGAGCTTGTAAACCTACCATCATTTCTGGTCCTGTAATTCCTTCTGGATTCCCTGGCCAGTTCTCTACTTCATTTGTGGTTGTCAACTGTCCTCCTGGTTGCATTCCTTGGTATAAAACTGGATACATATTAGCTCTAGCTGCATAAATTGCTGCAGTATATCCTGCAGGTCCTGAACCTATAATAAGGCATTTGATTTTTTCGATCGTATCTGACATGGTGTGATTATTAAAATTTTCTGGTACAAAAATAAGCTTTTATTACAGTACGTAATAAAGTACTATATCAGTTTTAATTATTTGATAATAAAAAAATCCTTCTAGTGCAAATAAGAAGAAAATAAACTAAAACTAAAAACTTTATCTTAACTAAATATTTTTCAAGTACTTAGAGATATTATTAAATATTAAGTTGACATTTGTTGCAAACAATAGAAAATGGTTTATCCGAGTCTTACTTCTAAAAATATAGAATTATAACCAACATAATACATTTCTTGAGTTTTCGAAAAATAGGATATTAACTTAAAACTCAACTTTTGAAAATAAAAAAAGCCGAACGATATCATTCGGCTTTTGTCGGGGTGGCAGGATTCGAACCTGCGGCCTCCTGCTCCCAAAGCAGGCGCGATAACCGAGCTACGCTACACCCCGAAAGCGGGTGCAAAGATACAACTCTTTTTGGCTTACGCAAGTATTTTTGATAAATATGCAACTGCAATTATCTGTTGACGATAAAACGAGTTTTACTTAATAGTGTTTTCTACCTTATACACAAGCCCTAGCCCAGATGGTCGCGAAAAGCGTTGCGCTAGGTGCATCTTGCTTTTTTTGTCCTAAAAGAGCGACTAAAAGAAGCTCCTTTTAGGGCAGTAAAAAAGCAGAGGCAACTGCAAGACCTTGTAGCGAACAGCTGGAATAGCTTTTAAATGAAAAAATTAAACTAAAATTTTAAACACAAGTAAAATCACTCAAATTGTGGTTTCACGATTGTTAACAAAATAGATTTTCAAAAACCATAAATAATCGTATTTTTACGGTTCAAAATTTAGAAAAACAAATGGGCAAAATCATCGCGATTGCTAATCAAAAAGGAGGAGTTGGCAAAACTACAACATCAGTTAATCTTGCAGCTGCATTAGGTGTATTAGAAAAAAAGGTTCTACTTATTGATGCTGATCCTCAAGCTAATGCATCATCCGGACTTGGGATAGATGTTGAATCAGTAGAAATAGGGACGTATCAAATATTAGAGCACAGCCATACTCCGCAAGAAGCAGTTATTAAATGCTCTGCTCCCAATGTTGACGTTATTCCATCTCACATTGACCTTGTTGCTATAGAAATAGAACTAGTTGATAAAGAAAATAGAGAATACATGCTTAAAAAAGCATTGGCTAGCGTAAAAGATGAATACGATTTCATTATCATTGACTGTGCACCATCATTAGGATTGTTAACTCTTAATGCTTTAACGGCATCGGACTCTGTAGTTATTCCTATTCAATGCGAATATTTTGCTCTGGAAGGATTAGGTAAGTTGTTAAATACCATAAAAAGTATTCAAAAAATACACAACCCAGATTTAGATATTGAGGGACTTTTGTTAACCATGTTTGATTCTCGTTTGCGTTTATCTAACCAAGTTGTTGAGGAAGTCCAAAAACATTTTAACGATATGGTTTTTGAAACAATCATTCAAAGAAATGTAAAATTGAGTGAAGCGCCTAGTTTTGGCGAAAGCATAATTAATTATGATGCAACAAGTAAAGGTGCTGTAAACTACCTTCACCTTGCACAAGAAATCATAAAGAAAAATAGTAAATAATTTTATGGCACAAGCAATTAAAAAACAAGCCTTAGGAAGAGGATTATCCGCGTTATTGAAAGATCCAGAAAACGATATCAAATCTGTTGATGATAAAAATGCCGATAAGGTTGTTGGGAATATTATTGAGCTTGAAATTGCTGCAATCGAAATAAATCCGTTTCAACCCCGAAGTAATTTTAATGAGGAATCATTGAGAGAACTGGCTACTTCTATAAAAGAACTGGGTGTTATACAACCTATTACCGTACGTAAACTAGATTTTAATAAGTTTCAGCTTATATCTGGAGAGCGTCGTCTTAGAGCTTCTACACTTGTAGGACTTACTACCGTTCCTGCTTACATTCGTATTGCAAACGATAATGAATCACTGGTTATGGCATTGGTTGAAAACATTCAACGTCATGACTTAGATCCTATAGAAATTGCCTTGTCTTACCAAAGATTGATAGATGAAATCCAACTTACACAAGAACAAATGAGTGATCGTGTAGGGAAGAAAAGATCTACTATTGCTAATTATTTACGCTTGTTGAAACTTGATCCTATTATTCAAACGGGAATTAGAGATGGATTCATAAGTATGGGTCATGGTAGAGCCATCATCAATATTGAAAACCAAGATATTCAGGCTGATATTTATCAAAAAATTGTTAGCCAAAATTTATCGGTGCGCGATACCGAGGCATTGGTAAAAAATTATCAAGAGAGCCTAAAACCAAAACCTGAAGGAAAACCAAAAGCTACTTCGTTTGAGGTTGAGGATGCTCATAAAAATACCTTTACTAATTATTTTGGTACCAAAGTAGACGTGAAAGTAACAGGCGGCGGAAAAGGTAAAATAACCATTCCTTTTCACTCTGAAGAAGATTTTAAAAGAATCATTAAATTAATAAACGACTAGTGTTTAAATCATTTTTCATTATCTTCATTCTCATGTTAATGAATTTCAGCTCTGTTTTTGCACAAACCAAAAACAATACTGAACTCATAGCGAAGGATACATTGAAAACGTCAAATATTGATCCACTTACACCTGCAAAAGCTGCTTTTTTCTCGGCAGTATTTCCTGGTTTAGGTCAAGCTTACAATAAAAAATACTGGAAAATTCCCTTAGTTTACGGAGCTATAGGTACAAGTGTATACTTTTATGCGGATAATAATAAAAAGTACAGACAATACAGAACGGCTTATAAAAGACGCCTAGAAGGTGTTGTAACTGAAGATTTAGAATTTCTTGACAACAACAGATTGATTGCAGGGCAAAAATTTTACCAGCGTAATAGAGATTTATCTGCACTTGTAACACTTGCTTTTTATGCTTTAAACATTATTGATGCCAATGTTGATGCGGCTTTATTGCAGTTTAATGTTGATGAAAACTTATCACTACGCCCCGCTATTTTTCAAAATGATGTAACGTTCAAGACAAATGCAGGACTAACTATTAATTATACTTTTTGAAAGAGAAAATTGATTTGATTTTTCATCAATATAAAATAAGTATGCTTGAATTAAAATAATTAGTAATCCAATTAAACGAAGTTGTTGCAGCAAGCAAAAAATAAAATTGTCAAAGTTCATTTGGCTTTAAATTATAAAATATTACAATGAAAATTGCATTACTAGGATACGGAAAAATGGGCCAAGTGATTGAAAAAATTGCTTTGGAACGAGGTCATGAAATCGTATTAAGAAAAGAGGAAACAAGTACTTTTGAAGGACTTTCTACTGCTGATGTAGCCATTGATTTTAGTGTACCGTCAGCAGCTGTAGAAAATATTTCGAGTTGTTTTCATGCTAATGTTCCTGTAATTTCAGGAACCACAGGATGGTTAGAGCATTACAGTACAATTGAAGCACTTTGCCTTGAAACGAAAGGCGCCTTGATTTCTAGTTCTAATTTTAGTTTAGGAGTAAACATCTTTTTTGAGTTGAACGAATACCTCGCCATGATGATGTCGAAATTTAACAGCTACCAAGTAAGCATGGAAGAAATTCACCATACCCAAAAACTAGACGCACCAAGTGGTACCGCTATTTCTTTAGCCAAAGGAATTATGGACAACAGCACTTACACTAATTGGACCTTAGAAAATCCTAATCAAGGTGAAATACACATTGATGCTAAAAGAATAGGAACCGTTCCTGGAACGCACACCGTAGAATATAATTCGACAGTTGATAGCATCGAAATAAAACACACGGCACACAACAGAGATGGATTTGCACTTGGAGCAGTTATCGCGGCAGAATGGATAGTAGGAAAACAAGGGATTTTCTCTATGAAAGATGTATTAGATCTAAAATAAAAACAAAAATTATTCTCTTTGTGAAATTCCATCACAATAATTAAATAAAATTAAAAGACTATGACTGTATATCAATGGTTTGTATTTTTCTTACTGGTACAAATAATTCACTTTTTAGGAACTTGGAAATTATATGAAAGTGCGGGACGAAAAAAATGGGAAGCAGCTATTCCTGTTTATAACGCAATCGTATTAATGAAAATAATAGGTAGACCTACATGGTGGACCGTTTTACTTTTTATTCCGATAATCAACTTAATCTTATTCCCAGTAATTTGGATTGAAACCCTGAGAAGTTTTGGTAAAAAATCTTCATTAGATACTTTGCTAGGGATAATCACATTAGGTTTTTACATCTATTATGTCAATTACACCCAAAAACTAGAATATATAGCTGATAGAAGTGTACTGCCTCAAAACAAAACAGCTGACACTATAAGCTCTATACTATTTGCTGTGGTAGTAGCAACATTAGTTCATACGTATGCAATCCAGCCTTATACAATTCCAACTCCGTCATTAGAAAAATCATTGCTAGTAGGTGATTTTCTTTTTGTAAGTAAGATGAACTATGGAGCAAGAGTACCTATGACTACTGTAGCGCTTCCTATGGTTCATGACTCTATCCCATTAACACACAAAAAATCATACTTGTCATGGCCACAATTGCCATACTTGAGATTACCCGGGATACAAAACATCAAACGAACTGATATTGTAGTTTTTAACTGGCCAGTTGACACCGTTTATAAATTTTTTGATACCTCAAAAAGAAGAGCCTACAAACCAATTGATAAAAAATCAAATTATGTAAAAAGATGCGTAGGTGTTCCTGGCGATAACCTTTCTATTGTAAATGGTGATGTATATATTGACGGCAAGATCCTTCAATTACCAGAAAGAGCAAAACCGCAATTTTCATACAAAGTAGCGCTTGATGGAAAGACGCCAATTGATCTTGAATATCTTTTCAAAGAACTAGACATTACAGATAGAGCCTTCTTTACTAACGAAGCTAAGAGAGATACCATTTACCTAAGTGCATTGACCGATGCTGGTGCACAAGTTTTAAAAAACACTCCAGGTATAACAGCGGTTATCAAACAAATTGCGGCTGGAGTTGACCAAGCTAATTTTGGCAAAGGAGTTTTTCCTCACCTCAAAAAATGGAATAGTGACAATTACGGACCTATTTACATTCCGGAACAAGGAAAAACTGTTGCTTTAAATATTGAAAACCTACCTTTCTACAAAACGATTATTGACGATTACGAGAACAATCAGTTGCAAGTAAACGGCACAGAAATTCGTATCAATGGTAAAATTGCTAAAGAGTATACTTTTAAGCAAAATTACTACTGGATGATGGGAGATAACCGAAACAACTCTGAAGATAGCAGATACTGGGGATTTGTTCCAGAAAATCATATTGTAGGTAAACCAATATTTATATGGTTAAGTATAGATCCTAACGGTAAAGGAATTAATAAAATCCGTTGGGATAGAGTTTTCACAACCGTGAGTGGTGAAGGACAACCTCAATCTTATTTTCAATTATTCCTAATTGGACTAGTTGTATTTTTCATAGGAGATTATTTTTGGAAAAAAAGAAAAACAAACAAAGTTTAAATAAAAAAACTAGCGTTTAGTAGCACTAAAAACTCTAAACGCTAGTATATTACAACATCATGAATATTATCATACACCCCACCTATTTCCCATCCATAAGCCATTTTGTAGCCATTGCAAAAGCTGAATCAGTACTTTATGAGGTAGAAGATAATTTTCAAAAGCAAACCAACAGAAATAGAACGTACATTTATAGTCCAAATGGAATTCAACTTTTGAATATCCCTATAAAACATACTAAAATAAGCCATCAAAAAACAAAAGACATTCGAATAGAAAATGATTTTGATTGGCAAAAACAGCATTTCAAATCCTTAGAGGCAGCATATAGAAGCTCCCCTTTTTTTGAGTTTTTTGAAGATGATTTACAACCCATTTTCGAAAAAAAGCATGATTTCCTGATGGATTTAAACTTTGAAGTGTTGGAATTATTATCCAAGTGTATGCGCATGAAAATTGATTATTCAAAAACAACAAGTTATTTACTGGAGACCAATCCAGAACTTATTTTGGATTACAGAACATTGGTAAACGGGAAAAAAGACCAATCGCAATTTGAACCTTATCAACAAGTTTTTGATGACAAACATGGCTTTTTGAATAATTTAAGCATTTTAGATTTACTATTCAATGAAGGTAAGTTTACTGTGGATTATTTGAGAAATCAGACATTATAATCTGTTACCACGAGCATCCCAAAAAAAATTGGTTTAATACCAAACATAATCTATTCATAGGATAAACGTGCCATTATAGGAAAATGATCTGAATTTATAAAATTAGAAAAGTTTTCGAATTTTTTCACCTTCATTCTTTCATCAGCAAAAATATAGTCAATCCTTGCTGGATAATATCTAAACTTATAGGTTTCACCAAAACCCTGACCTGCCTCTTCAAAACTGTCTTTCATTTTCCCTTTTATACTTCTATAAACATAAGAAAATGCACTATTATTCATATCACCACAAATGATTACTGGATAAGTACAATTTAACTTATGCTCCCGAAACTGCTCAGCTTGTTGCTGTTGTTGTTTAAATGCTTTACTGATTCGAATAAAAAGTTTTTGAGATTTATTTTGATTAATAGCATCTATATTTTCATCGATTTCATTTACGTCAGGAGAAATTTTGATAGATTGTAAGTGCATGTTATATACCCTAATAATATCTTTTCCCTTCTTTATATCTGCGTAAATGACATTATTACTGGATTTAGGAAATATAATATTACCATGATCTATTATAGGAAACTTAGAAAAAATAGCTTGACCCGTTTTGATTTGGTTTCCTTCGGTAAAAATATAGCGATGAGGATATACTTTTAAATCTATTCCAGCAGTTGATGAGAACTCTTGAATACACAATATATCAGGGTTTTTTTCATTGATAAAATTCAAAATATCACCAGGTACATCATCACGTTCGATCCATTTAAAAACGTTTAAGAGTCTAACATTGTAGCTCATGATAGTGAAATCTTGTTCTACTTTAGGCAATTCAACACTTGAAAATTTATAAAACTTATTGATAAAGGTAATCCCAATTAATAATACAATTCCAGAAACAATCAATTGTTTTTTAAATTGTAAGGCCCAATAGAAAAAAAACAAGGTATTAAAAACAAAGAACAAAGGCATGAATAAAGTAAGAACTGATAATAACGGGAAAGATTTCGGGGCCAAGAAAGGTAAACTATAAGCAATAAAAGTCACCAATGTCAGGACTATATTGAGTAGAAACATACCTTTATTAAACCAAGAAAGATTTCTCATACTTACACTTTTAAATACTAGTTACAATATACAATTAAATTCAGATTATTTTCCTACTTTAAAAAGGAATTCTTTTTCGTTTTGAGATAAACTATCATAACCAGATTGGCTTATTTTATCCAATATTTGATCTATTTGCTGCTGATTATTATCTTTTACAACAATTCTAGAAACTGTTTTTGGTGCTGGTTTTTGATGCGATTTATACACTTTTTTAAAAGGAGTAGCGTTACTTTTTTGGAATAGATTTTGGAAAAAATTGATAATACCTGTTATTATCTTACTTAAATCAGTACCATTTTCAAGTAGTTTAATGAATAAAAAACCAAATAAAGCTCCTGCAAGATGAGAAATATGCCCACCCATATTACCGGAACGCAATTGCATTAAATCTATAAAAAGAATAACAGCTGTTACGTGCCAAAGCTTTACAGTTCCAAATATCAACATTCGGAGTTCCATCAATGGATTGTATGTTGCAACTGCAACCAAAATAGCCATTATAGCCGCAGAGGCCCCAACAATAGGCGCATCTATTGCCAAAATATAAAAAACTAAAACATACACTATTCCAGCAAAAATAGCTCCCAAAACATACAACCCAAACAATTGCTTGCCTGTAAAATAAGTCATGAATAACCTACCAGCAAAATTCAGTACAATTAAATTAAAAAGAATATGCATAATTCCAGTATGGAAAAAAGCATAGCTCAGAATAGTCCAAGGCTGGCTTATAAAAACAGTGGGATTTGATGATAAACTAACATATTGAAGATAATCTATAGTAATACCCATTAAAGATAAAAGGGAAAAAACTAAAAAAGGAATCACAAATAAAGCGATATTCCAAATAATAAGACGAATAACAATTCCTCCCATTTTGTATTGCAATTTCAAATCATCAATAACATTCATATACCAATTCTTTTATACCTATTAAAAATGTACTCGATCTGTATTGTATTAATTCCAGCGGTTTCTATTAAACTGGTTTTTTTTCCAATACCACATCATTAAAAAACCAAAGAGTGCTCCACCCACATGCGCAAAATGCGCTATTCCTCCGCCGCCAAAAATAGATTTACCTGAGATTCCCAAGTATAAATCTACAAGAACCAATCCGGGAACAAAATATTTAGCTTTAATAGGTACTGGAATAAACATAAGCGCCAGTTCAGCATTAGGAAACATAAACGCAAAAGCTACTATAATTCCGTAAATTGCTCCGGAAGCTCCCACAGCAGTCCCAGCATAAGCGCTAGTAAAATTAGAAAAATCAGAGGCGTTTATAAATTGCTGCCAACGAGTATCTATTTTACCTTCATTTAAAAGCTGTAAAATATCTTGCTTATTAAAGCCATTTGCTGTCAAGGTAGTAATAGCATCGTTAAAATAATAATAGTTTACACCCGTATGTAACAAAGCCGCCCCTAAACCACAAGAAATATAAAAAAACAAAAACTTTTTCCCGCCCCATATTTGCTCTAAAGCTGATCCAAAAGAATACAAAGCAAACATATTGAAAAAAATATGCATGACACCTCCGTGCATAAACATATGAGATAGCGGTTGCCAATACTGAAAATTAGGATTCTCTGGAAAAAATAAAGCCAAGACTTTATAAACTACATCTCCTAAAAGGTATGTCCCTATAAAAAATAGAATGTTAACAATAATTAATTGCTTAACAACTTCGGTTACGTTTCTCATACTGCAAATTTTTTATCTAAATCTTCCACACGCATGGTGATGAAAGTAGGTTTATGAAATGGCGACACATTAGGATCTTTGCAAGCAAAAAGTCCATTGACTAAATTTTCCTGTTCTTTCTCTGTAAGATGCGTTCCTGTTTTTACGGCTAAACTTTTAGCCATTGACTTGGCAATAGTATCGTTTTGACTAAAACTGCTCTCAGGAATTCCATCTTGAAGATCACTTATTAATTGCTCTAAAACTATAGAAACTTCACTCTCGGTGATGTTTACAGGTATTCCAGAAATTACAATATGATCTGTATTGTTATCTTCAAAAACAAAACCGGTATTTTTTAGCGCTTGTTGCAACTCAGTGATAATTTCCATTTCGCTTGACGAATAAAACAAATTTAAAGGAAACAATAGTTGCTGACTTGATGCTTGTTGTACCGTCATATTAACTAAAAACTGCTCATACAAAACGCGTTGGTGTGCACGCTGCTGATCAACAATTACCATTCCAGATTTGATGGAAGATACAATGTACTTTTTATGAATTTGATAGGTTTTGTGCACCGCATGCTCCACTTCTTCATCGTTAAAAAGTGACGATGTGACTTCCTCATTTTCAAACGTTACTTGCTCTATATCAAAAACATCCTGTTTCAAACCGACATACAAACTATCCCATTTTGAGGAGCTTTCTGGTTTTTTGTAACTAGAAAATTGTTTGCTAGGAGTTTCGTTAGAAAACGGATTAAAAGTACCGTCAACTTGAATTGATGGAACTTCGCCGGATAAATCTTTGTAATGATAAGGCGTATCCAAATTTGAGTCTCTATCAAAATCCAAAACTGGAGCTACATTAAATTGTCCTAAACTGTGTTTTATAGAAGCACGAAGAATAGCGTATAAAGCATGCTCGTCATCAAATTTAATTTCAGTTTTAGTAGGATGAATGTTAATATCAATTGTGTTTGGCGGTACTGAAAGATATAAAAAATAACTCGGTTGAGCTCCGTCTTTTAAGATTCCGTCATAGGCAGCCATAACTGCATGATGTAAGTATCCGCTTTTAATAAAACGATCATTAACAAAGAAAAACTGTTCGCCCCTACTCTTTTTTGCAAATTCGGGCTTACTTACAAATCCTTGAATAGTAACAATATCTGTTTCTTCTTGAACGGGAACCAATTTTTCATTTGTTTTTCCCGAAAATATAGACACAATACGTTGTCTTAACGTAGCTGGAGGCAAATTAAACATTTCGCTTCCGTTGTGGTAAAATGTAAATTGAATGTTAGGGTGAGCCAATGCTACTCGTTGAAATTCATCAACTATATGGCGGTATTCCACTGTATCTGATTTCAAAAAATTTCTCCTAGCCGGAATATTAAAAAACAAGTTTTTGATAGCAAATGAAGTCCCTTGTGGCAAAACAGCAAGCTCTTGTGCTACAAATTTACTACCTTCAATAATGATGTGATGTCCTAACTCATCTTGTTCTTGACGTGTTTTCATTTCAACATGAGCAATAGCGGCAATAGATGCTAATGCTTCACCTCTAAACCCTTTGGTAAACAGGGAAAATAAATCTTCGGCTTGACGTATTTTTGAAGTAGCATGACGTTCAAAACACAGGCGCGCATCAGTTACATTCATTCCTAAACCATTATCAATCACTTGTACAAGTGCTTTACCAGCATCTTTAATGATTAACTTGATATCTGTAGCCCGTGCATCTACTGCATTTTCCAAAAGTTCTTTTACTACTGATGCAGGACGTTGAACAACCTCTCCCGCTGCAATTTGATTTGCAACATGATCAGGCAGCAATTGTATAATACTCGACATTAAAAAAAATTAGATTTAAAAAATGGTTTTTAGTTCAAACCAAGATGCACAAATTTAGTGATTTTACAAAGGTAATACAGCAAAAACACTCATAAATTAAACTAAAAAAACCTATACAATTAGTAAAGTATAGGCTTTTTTTGAAAACATTATTGCTTCTTTATTCTGTTAATCCTAGTGGTACATTTTCTATTTGTAAAGTACCTGATGACAATAATTGTTGGTGATTAAAAGTACTATTTAATGATGCTTGCTGACGGATATACGCCATTTTGATAGCAGCTATAGCAGCCTCTGTACCTTTGTTACCGTGAATACCACCGCTTCTATCAATAGATTGTTGCATGGTATTATCCGTAAGTACACAAAATATCACAGGAATATCCGTTTGAATATTTAAGTCTTTGATTCCTTGAGTAACCCCTTCGCATACAAAATCAAAATGTTTTGTTTGCCCTTGAATTACACACCCAATTGCAATTACTGCATCAACATTTTGTGTTTGTAACATTTTCTTTGAACCATAAATAAGTTCAAAACTTCCTGGAACGTTCCATCTAATGATACTAGTCTCTGGAACCTCATTTTCAAGTAAAGCACTGTATGCTCCATTGAATAATCCCTCAGTTATGTTCTCATTCCATTCTGCGACAACAATTCCAAAACGAAAATTTTTCGCATCTGGTATCGCGTTTTTGTCGTATTCAGATAAATTTTTATTCTCGGTAGCCATCTTATTTTAGATTTCAGTATTAAGTTGCAATATACAGTTTCTCAAAACGGTATCCTGCAACCTGTGTACTTTTTATTTTTATTGAGACAGACCAATTAAAACATCAACAGATGCAGCCTCTGGAGATGATTCGTAATTTTCTTTGATATCTGTAAAATATTTCAATGCATCAGCTTTGTTACCTAATGCAAGAGCTACTTTACCAGCTTTTAATAAAAAACGAGGTGTTGTAAAATCGTTTTTGTTAGTTCCAGCTGCGTTGATGTAATTTTCAAGAGCCTCTTTTGGTTGGTTTTTTTGAGCATAAGCATCACCAATAGCACCTTTTGCAAGAGCGCTTAACATGATATCCTCTGATTTGAATTTTGATAAATAATCAATTGCTTCAGTGTATTTCCCAGTATTTAAATAAGCAATACCTGCATAGTAATTAGCTAGATTTCCTGCATCAGTACCAGAATATTCGTCAGCAATTTTTAGAAAACCAAATTTACCTTCAGATCCGTTTAAAGACAATTTATATAACGAGTCACTTGAAACTCCATCTGTAGCTTTTTGAAAATTTTGTTGCGCCACAAACATTTCATTGGCAGCTTCTTCTTGCGCAGGAGCAGCAATAAAACGTTGGTATGCTAAATAACTAAGCGTTGCAAGTGCAGCGGCAGCAACTAGTCCTATAATAACTTTTTGATTTTTAGCAACAAAGTCTTCAGTTCTTGATGCGGTTTCATCTAATTTAGAAAATACTTCGGCAGTGGTACTGTCTTTTTCATCAATAACTACTGCTTCTACCGCTTCTTCTTTTACTTCTTTTTCTTTTGGTGCTTTATATCCTCTTTTATTATAAGTTGCCATTTAAATTTAATTTAGTGAATCGCAAAAATAAAATTTTTATTCAAACCCACATAAAAAAAAGGATTTAATATTAAAAAAAAATAAAGTTGTAATGG
>NZ_QKNZ01000139.1:0-8487 GCF_014156605.1 Flavobacterium sp. SOK18b | reverse complement strand
TTTCTAGCCAAGCCATTTCAGTAAAATAGGTAACGGGAAAATATAAAGCTAACCACAGTGCAATAGTTACACAGCTACTTATAAATAATAATTTTAAAAAGACAACAAACAAAACCTGACCTTTATTATTATTTAATGATAAATAGTACAAATAGTTAAAGATAACCCCGAATAAAAGCCATAATAAAAATTCAGAAACAAACAATTTGTAATGTCCAAACTTGATCATGTTTTCGATTTTACCAAAATATGTCAGCGCTAAACAAAGAAACCAAACAATTGGTATAAAGTATTTAGAATTTTTAATAATTGAATTCATTATCTTTTATGAAATTAAACTGTTTAGCAAATCTGCAAGTTGTATTACCAAAGTCAAAATTAGTTTTACCATCTTTTTAGGTTTTAAATTAAACTACTCCTTTAAAACTTTTGGCGAAGTAAAACTACTCCGCCAAAAGTAAACTTTTTAAATTAATTTTTATTTTTTAGGTATTGAGCAAAAAAGCCAAGCATTGATTTATAGAGCTCAATTTGATTTTCTTCTCTTCCAAAACCATGTCCTTCGTTGTACTTTACCATATAAGGAACTTCAAATCCTTTTTTTCGTAAAGCAGTCACAATTTGATCCGATTCTGCAATATTAACCCTTGGATCATTTGCACCTTGAACCACAAACAAAGGCTTTTTGATTTTATCGACTTGATAAAAAGGTGATACCTCTTTGGCAATTTTAGCCTGTGCAGGATTGTCTAAATCATACCAAATTTTCTTTCCCGCTTCTTTATAAGGTTTCCAATATTCAGGAAAAGAACTAAAAAAAGTTTCAATGTTTGAAATTCCCACATAATCCACTCCACACGCATATAAATCAGGTGTTTTTACTAATCCCATCAAAGTAGCATACCCTCCGTGACTTGCGCCATAAATGGCAATTTTATCTTTGTTTATCCATCCTTGTGACAATACATATTGCACTCCATCCTCTAAATCATCCATCACTTTACGACCAATTTGACCATATCCTGCTTTCAAAAATTCTTTTCCGTATCCTCCAGAAATTCTAAAGTTTACATGTAAAGTTGCATAGCCGCGACTCGCAAACA
Source organism: Flavobacterium sp. SOK18b (assembly GCF_014156605.1). NCBI lineage: Bacteria > Pseudomonadati > Bacteroidota > Flavobacteriia > Flavobacteriales > Flavobacteriaceae > Flavobacterium > Flavobacterium sp. SOK18b. Next base: position 7,384 of record NZ_QKNZ01000139.1, on the reverse strand, counting down.
ATTGTGCTTCCTGATTAAATCCCCAACTGTCTCTTACCGTTTGTGGACCACCGTGTGGATTAACAATCAAAGGCACCTTTTTTCCGTCTAAAGCCTCTTTAGGCAGGGTGATGTAACCGTGAATTAAAATTCCGTCGCGACTTTTAAAAGAAATCGGCTTCATTACAGCCATATCTTTTTGTTCTAGTTTTGGCATTAAATCGAACATGTAGGTCATTTTATCCAACTTGGAATCGTACTGATAATATTTCCCGTAAAATTTATCACTAGAAACAATGATCAACATTTTTTCTTCATCATCACTTTGGGAAACAATTGAAAATTGCGCATCTTTAAATTCCTTTTGTATGTTATCATAAATCTTTTTAAAAGGCTTACTTATCGGAATGATGGTGTTTTTTTCTCCGTTAAATCCAACATAGTCCACTTCAAAATTTCTATTTTCAGAAAGCCAAAGATAATTGGAATCAAAGGTCGGGTTAGAATAAATTTCCTTTATCATTTTATTCTGCTTCAAATCATACAAAACAATTTGTGTTTTATCAGATTCTAAATTTGATATTACATAAGCATCATCTGGATTAGGAGTTTGGTAATTTAAAGAAACAACACTGAAAGTTTCTGTTGATTCAAATTCTTTTAACAATTTAAAATCGCTAGCGCCTGCAGGCCTGTAGTAGTACTGCATGTTAATCCCGTTAACCAGTCTTGTAAAGCCTATTAGATTGCCATCTTTATCAAAATTATAGGCCAGTATTGGGTTTTTGAGATCCGTATTGGTATATAATTTTTCTATCGCTCCTGTCTTGATATTGATTTTATAAGGCTCCTTAACTTGTTTATTCTCTTTATTCATCGTAACGATAATAAAATCCCTTTGATTTTTTAGTACCGTATTAATTTCTGCCTGTACACCGGCAAAAGGCGTCAAATCAATTGGAACAGAAACATCGATTCCAGCAGAATAAACATGTATGTTTTCATTTCCTCCTTTATCCATAACATAAACTAACCGTTCGTTATTCAACCAAAAATACGTTTTGATAAGTTCTTCTTTTTCCTCTATTACCAGGGAAACCTTGCCTGTTTTAATCTCCTTTACATACACATTGGTTTTGCCATTATCAATTTTTTGAAAATAAGACATGCGTAATCCGTCAGGTGATAATCTAAACGCTCTTGCTTTTGGTTTTGTGTAGAAATCTTCAACGGAATATTTGTAATTTCCATCGTCAAAAGAGGCTAATTTTTCTAGCGCTCCTTTCGACGAAGGCAATGAAATATCGCCAGGTTTTTTTGCTTCTGGTTGAGCTGTCTGTGCATTGGCATTTGATAATCCCATTATTGCTAGTGCAAGCACAATGATGTTTTTTTTCATGATTTTGATTTGATTGATTTGATTGATTTGATTGATTTTGATTGATTTTGATTGATTTTGATTGATGATCTATTCTTTTAGGGTATTATTAATTTCATTAAATAAACCAGCAAAACACCTATTACAAATCCAAAAACTGCTTTTATTATAATTAACCCTTTTTTTGAAATTTCTGTTTTCATACTTTTTTATTCCTAATTGATTGATTGATTGATTGATTGATTGATGATAGAATTGCTTACGCCAATTTCAATTTAGCCAATTAACATTTTAACTAGATAATACAGCGCAAAGCCTACTATAAAACCTAATACTGCTTTTACTACAATTACTCCTTTTTTTAAAATTTCTGTTCTCATTTTTATTTGTTTAAATTGTTTTTATTTGTTTTGATGAGACAAATATAGAACGGCTAAGGCTGTTGTTTTACCGAAAAATGACGAACGGTTGTAACGAAATGACGAACGGTTATGGCAAGACCAAATTCGATATTAACTACCTTTACGCTACTAAATAGAACAATATGATTTACTTTAAACCAATAGAAAAACAAGATGTAAATACTGTCTGTGCTTTGATGGTCGATTTTTACGCCATTGATGGTTATCCTATTGCTATTGAAAAGACAAAAGAATTACTAGAACAATTTATAGACAATCCACAGTTAGGAAAAGCTTGGCTGATCTATTGGCAAGAGCAAGTGGTAGGTTACCTTATTCTAACCTTCGTGTTTAGTTTTGAGTACCAAGGTAAAATTGCATTTTTAGATGAGTTATACGTTACAGAAACAGCTCGAGGCAAAGGCATTGGCAGCAAAGCCATAGATTTTATAAAAGCCGAAAGCCATAAATTATCGTTAAAACTGATCTATCTTGAGGTAGAACCACACAATACAAAAGCACAAAAATTGTATCTTGCCAGCGGTTTTGAAATTCATAATCGAAAATTAATGCGTCTTAAAACTGATTGAAATTGCTAATAAAATAATCAAACACGGACTTTTTAAAACTTTTACTAAGCCGATTCGTTTTGTAGAAACCTATTAAAAGTAAGTTTTGCTTTTAAAAATGAAATGACGCTATTGAGCTAATAAAATGAAAACCAAAATATGTGAAATTTGCTCAACTACAGCCGATACGATGTTTCGAGTTCAAATTAAAGCAGGAAAAAATTGGATTTTCGTTTGTGAATCTTGCTGCGAAAAATCAAAATCATTGCCTGAGTATAAATACGGAGGCACTTGGAAAGGCAAACGACATTAAGACATTTTTTGTTCCATTATATTTAAAATCAATTATCCAGTTGTATCACACTTTTCTCAAACTAAATTATATACCAATGAAATTTTTAAAATTATTCTTATTACTATTTGTCATTCAAACACAAGCGCAACAAGGCGGTATGTGGATTCCCTCTTTATTGAAAGGAATGAATGAAACCGAAATGAAGAATCTAGGCATGAAAATGTCAATCAAAGACATTTATGATGTCAATCAATCTAGCATGAAAGATGCAGTGCCGCATTTTAACGGTGGCTGTACTTCTGAAGTTATTTCACCAAAAGGCCTGTTACTGACCAATCACCACTGCGGTTATTCTCAAATCCAATCACACTCTTCAGTAGACAAAGATTATTTAGCTGATGGTTTTTGGGCCTATAAAATGGAAGACGAATTACCAAACGAAAATTTGACTGTTACTTTTATGGTGAAAATTGAAGACGTAACTACGCAAATACTTGAAGGTACAGCGACACTAGCAAACGAAGCCGACAAACAGAAAAAAATTCAAGAAAACATCACTCTATTGAGCGCCTCTTTCCCGAAAGAATCTTGGCAAGAAAACAAAATTCGTACTTTTTATGAGGGCAATCAATACGTACTTTTTGTAACAGAAACTTTTTCTGATGTGCGTTTGGTTGGTGCGCCGCCTACGTCAATAGGGAAATTTGGGTCTGACACCGACAATTGGGTTTGGCCACGTCATACTGGCGATTTTTCATTGTTCCGCATTTATGCCGATAAAAACAATCGTCCCGCAAAATACTCCAAAGAGAATGTGCCTTATATTCCAAAACACTTTTTACCAATTTCGCTTGACGGTGTAGCCGAAGATGATTTTACGCTTGTTTTTGGTTATCCAGGAAAAACCAACGAATACCTACCATCTGTAGCCATCGAACAAATTGTGAATGAACTTAATCCTGCAAAGATTGAAATTCGTGATAAAGCCTTAAAAGTAGCCGACGGATTCATGCGTAAAGACAATGCTATTAAAATTCAATATGCTTCTAAATATGCCAGCATTGCAAATTATTGGAAAAAATGGATTGGTGAGACACAAGGACTTCAAAAATCGAATGCTGTAGCAGTAAAAAGAGAGGCCGAAAAAGCTTTTCAGCAAAAAATTACTAAAGCAGGTAAAGAAAAGGAATACGGTACACTTTTAGCTGATTTTGATAAAAACTATACAGCAATTGCTCCTTACGCGCTAGCTAGAGATTACTTTATGGAAACCGTACAACGCAATACTGAACTATTGAGTACCGCTTACCGATTGTATCAATTAGAACAAGTATACAAATCAAAAGGGGAGCAAGCCTTTACGGATCGAAAAAATAATTTAGTTACAGGCTTGACTGATTTTTATAAAAACTTCAATGCTACCGTTGACGAAAAAGTTTTTGAACAATTGATAGCTTTGTACGCTACCAAATCTCCAAAACAATTTTTACCGAAAAGTTTAGAAAATATTGACGCAAAAAGTCTAGCTACAACACTATATACCAATTCAAGATTAACGAGCTATAACGGCTTGAAAGAAGTATTAACTGGAGACGCGCCAACCGTTTTAGCGAATTTAAATAAAGATCCTGGATATCTTTTAGTAAAGGAACTTGCGGATAGCTACAACACGCTAATAGCTCCTAAATATGACGAAATCAACCAAACGATTACGGCATTGCAACGCACGTATATGAAGGCGCAATTAGAACTTAACACCGATAGTAGAATTTTCCCAGATGCAAACAGTACCTTACGTGTTACTTATGGAAAAGTAAAAGGGTACGAACCCAAAGATGCAACACTTTACACCCCAATAACCTACTTAGACGGCGTAATGGAAAAATACATTCCTGGTGACTACGAGTTTGATGTTCCAAAAAAACTGATCGATTTGTATCAAAAGAAAGATTATGGTGAGTATGCTGAAAACGGAAAAATGCCCGTATGTTTCATAGGTACAAACCACACTACTGGAGGCAACTCAGGAAGCCCTGCTCTAGATGCTAGCGGTAACTTGATAGGTTTGAACTTTGACCGTGTTTGGGAAGGTACAATGAGTGACATCTATTACGACCCAAGTATTTGTAGAAACATCATGGTAGACATCCGCTATGTGCTCTTCATTATGGATAAATATGCTGGCGCAAAAAACTTAATAAACGAATTGAAACTAGTTCACCCAAAAAAAGATAAAACACAAAAAAAGAAGGGATTAAACGCTAAATAAAAATAAATTTAGGTGCTAATTCAATCATTAAAAAAACACCGTTTGTATTTTAAATATTGGCACAAAAATTGTAATTGAATAAACTGTTGGTAAAAAGTATATTATTTTTCAAAAAAAAAATAAAAAAATATTTTACATATTAAAAAATTTATATCTTTGCCACGAATTAATAATTAACCTTTATATTAAATTAAGATGAAAAAAGTATTTTTAAGTTTAGCTGCTGTTGCTGTATTAACTGTTGTTTCTTGTAAAAAAGCTGATGCTCCTGCTGAGGACGCTGCTGCTGTAGTTGATTCTGCTGCTGCTGTTGTTGATTCTGCTGCTGCTGTAGTTGATTCTGCTGCAACTGTTGTTGATTCTGCTGCTGCTGTTTCTACTGAAGCTGCTGAAGTTGCTACTGAAGCTGCAAAAAAATAATTAGAACTCAATTCTAAAAATTTTAAGAGCCATCCGCCTTGCGAGATGGCTTTTTTATTGGAGTACAGTCATAATTAAAAAGAGCGCCTGGATTTAATTCCAGGCGCTCTTTTTTAGTTTACAGTGTTTTGGTCTAATCTTCCAAAAATATCAAATCATTCGAGGTAAAATCTAACGTTTCTGATACCGATGCGTAGCGAACAATTTCATCAATACCTTTCTGAAGACGCAAGGACGTGGTATACTTTCTACTTGTTGCAAAATGACTTCCCTCAAGCATGAGCTTAAAATAGAATTTCCCTGACGTAGACTTGAACTTTAAAAAATCAGCAGTGTCACTTTTAAGTTTAAATTGCTCAATAGCTTCCTCACATTCAAACTTTAACTCATAACTCAAACTTGTAAAAACTACTTTCCCTTTCCTAGAGGTAAAAACAAACTTATACTCGTCATTAAACCGCTTACTAATTACAAAAGCACCCATACCTATTATTAAAAAGATAAAAAAAAACAACTAACCCACTAACAACTAAAACCACAAATAATCAGCAGTAAAAAAAGGCCATAAAAAAAGCCCCTTCAAACGAAGGAGCTTTGTACTCAGAGCGGCTCCGAAGCTTCGGAGTTGAACCCGCAGATCTTATAATTTATTTTGAATATCTGATAAAATACCTGGATCAACAATCACTTTCTCCAAAAAAACCCTAGATTTCATTCTTTTCAAAAAACGCTCCAATCCATAAGCTGCTGTACTTGAACAACATTCAAAACACAATCTTAAATCCCAAGGAATTCCCTTGCTAGTAAATGTATTATTATACAAGCCAGAATTATGTTCAACTAATCTTTTTTCAACATCATCGGTCGTTCCAACATAATACCTATCTAATTTTTGAGAATAAAGTATATAAATGAAATACATTGATTTAAAATATATAATAAAAAAAGCTCCAAACATAGTTTGAAGCTTTTTTAGTACTCAGAGCGGGACTTGAACCCGCACGAACATTGCTGTTCACTGGATTTTAAGTTCTATAGAATCCAATTTAGTACTTTTAAAAAAACATAAATAGCTGTTTTTCAAAGCCTTATTCTATCAAGATTTATAAGAACAAACAACCTGTAGGTTCGTTAACGGGTTGAAAAATTATAATTATAATGTTAAAATACAACTAATTACAGTGTATTATTTTTTATTTTTATCTGAAAACCTTGAACTTATATTACTGTACTGCACTGCTAATGCAGAATTAAAAGCTTTTGCAAGTTCTGGACTTAATTGGTAAGTATAGTCAGTGTATTCACTAAATAACTTTAAGTTGTTAACGGGTATGCATAAGTAATATGTACTCTTGGTAACAGTACTTGTTACCACTACAGAAATAGCTTTTAAATTTCCAGTTGATTTTTCTATCAAATTAGAAAAACTAAAACTGTATTGCGTGCCAATAGAGACCTTTCCTGCTTCTAGTAAATCATAACCAGCTATAATATCTAAACCGCTTTCTCTCTGTATCTTTAACCCTTTAGTTAAATAATTATACTCCTTTTGATTTGTACTTGCAGAAGTAACTTCCGCTGTTGATTGCGCATAAGAGCTAAAAGTAGCTAAACAAAATGCTGTTAAAATAATTTTTCTCATTTTCTATTAATTATTATTTTTGAACACAACTCTCATTAAAGAGTTATGCGGTTTTACTTTTAATTTCTATATCTAGTTTACTTTCTAGGTTTTTAATTATTTTCTCTTTGTCTTCTAGTGCTTTCTCTAATACTTCAACATATTTTGGACTCACTTGATACGGTACTGGAGAAACTTCATTTGTATAAACAACCTGAGATCCTTTTAACGCGTAAGGCATTGCTTCGGAAAGTTCCGTATTTATAAAATCGTCAATACTTATTTGATAATAAGCACATATCTTTTGAATAGTAATAATTTTAGGTAAAGAGAGCTTTCTTACGTATTGACCCGTTAAACCTTTACTCAATTCAAATATACTTCCAAAATCATCTAATGACAAATTGTTTTTTTTAGTCAAATAATTAATATTTTCAGGAATAAAGTTGTTC
>NZ_QKNZ01000138.1:261-18860 GCF_014156605.1 Flavobacterium sp. SOK18b | reverse complement strand
TCTTTAATGTGATTAAAAGTTTATAATTCAAACAGTAATTAGACTTCTTTTTATCCGTTTAGATTTTTATGATTATATTTTCGTTTGTGATAGGTCTGTTTTAATTGAATATTACCCGAAATAATACTAATGTTACCATCAATCTCTAACATGGCCAGTTTTACTTCATTAAAATGTTCTATACCATGTTCCCGCATTGATTCTTTTAATTCGTCTGAAGTGATGTTCAATTTACTTAGAGTTTTAAAGTCTAAATGGCCATTATGAATTAAGATTTCTGGCTTTTCTTGCATGAAATCACTAAATTTCGGAAATCTGAACATCAGTTTTTTTAAAATAAAATTAATGATAAAAAGGACTGATGCTGCTGCTAGGCCTCCCCATAGACTAGTATTGTTTCCTACCATTGCATTTTGAACGGAGTTGCTAATGAGTAAGATTAGAATAACATCAGCAGTATTCAATTGGGATAATTCTTTTTTGCCAAAAAGGCGCAGCGCAATTACCATAAAAAAATATACAGCACTACTTCGAACAATTATAATTAGATATTCGTTCATTTGTACTGTATATTTATTTAAGAGGTTCGTTCGACTCTGGCATCTTTCTATCTGTTGCTAAAGTCTATTTAAAAATTGGTTATTTCAAATCTGCTTTTTGATGAAAGTGTTTCTCTATAGCTTTAATCATTTCTCCCGCAATATCCTTGTTAGTTGCACCTTCTATTCCTTCAAGTCCTGGTGATGAGTTAACTTCTAATAGTAACGGACCTTTAGAAGAACGTATTATGTCAACACCTGCTACTTTTAGATCCATTGCTTTTGTTGCCTTAATAGCTATTCGTTTTTCCTCTGCTGTAACTTTAATTACGGATGCAGTTCCACCTAAATGAATATTTGCTCTAAATTCTCCAGGCATTGCTTCTCGCTGAATGGCAGCAACAACTTTTCCGTCTATTACAAAGCAACGAATATCTTTTCCATTAGCTTCTTTTATAAATTCCTGTACTAAAATATTTACATTTAAACTCTTAAAAGCATTAATTACGCTTTCGGCAGCTTTTTTTGTCTCAGCTAGAACAACTCCTTTACCTTGTGTGCCTTCAAGTAACTTTACAATTAGTGGAGATCCACCTACCATCTTAATTAAATCGTCAGTGTCAAGTGGAGAGTTTGCAAAACCAGTTGTAGGAATTTCAACTCCATGATTCAATAGTAATTGTAAAGAGTACAATTTATCTCTTGACTGTGTAATTGCGTTTGAAGAGTTCAAGCAATACACTTTTAAAGCTTCAAATTGTCTTGTTAATGCACAGCCATAAAAGGTAATACTAGGTCTAATTCTTGGGATAATAGCATCAAATTGGTTTAGAATTTTTCCTCCTCGATAATGAATTTCTGGGGTTTTTGCATCCAGTTTCATATAGCATTCCTTGATATTTAAAAAATGCATTTCATGACCACGCATTTCACCTGCTTCCATGATTCTTTTATTGCTGTACAATTCGGGATTACTGGCTAAAAGACCTATTCGCAATCCTGATGTTGCTTTTTCAGAGTTTTTATAGAGCTCTTTTAAAGTATCTGTTGTCGGTTGACCTAAAAGATATTTTTCTTCAGGATCAACAAGTACACGTCCACTCATTGCTTCACGTCCTAGAAGCATTCTAAAGCCCATTGAATCTCGATTTGTCAATGTCATCTCAATTGGCCATTGTGAACTTCCTATTTGTAAATTAGTTTGAATCACATAGCGTTGTTCTCTAAATCCGCTAGAACTTTTCACAATACGTTTATCAATCAAAGGTGCTTCACAGTGAATCACCGTCATTTGATTGTTTTGTATGGGATTAATGTCAAATTTTACCCAATTACTTTCATTTTTTATGAACGGAGCAATATTTATAGCGTGTAAAGCTGATGTTTTTGCTCCCGAATCTACGCGTGCTTTTATGGTAGGAATTCCTAGTTCTGGAAAAGAACACCATTCCTCACTACCTAAAATTACTTTATTATCTGACATACCTATTTTTTGATTAACCTTAATTTAAAGTCCAAATGTATATATTTGTTTTTAAAATTAAGGATGTTTTTTTGTAAACAATAAACCCGTTATGTTATGAAAACGTAACGGGTTTAAGCATACGAATCTATATGAGTTTATAAGTTTGAAGCTTCGCCTGCTTTATGAACTTTTACTGTTAATTCTTGAGCACCTTCTTCAATATCCATAAAGATCTCATCGCCCATGCTTATTTTTGAAGTAATGATTTCTTCGGCAAGTGTGTCTTCTACGTATTTTTGAATGGCTCTTTTTAGCGGTCGAGCACCAAATTGTTTATCAAAACCTTTATCAGCAATAAACGCCTTTGCTTTATCAGAAAGATTTAATTGGTAACCTAATTCTGCAACGCGTGCAAATAACTTTTTCAATTCAATTTCAATAATCAAATCAATATCATGTTTTTCTAAAGCATTAAAGACAATTACATCATCAATTCGGTTAAGGAATTCAGGAGCAAACGTTTTTTTCAATGCATTTTCAATAATACTTTTCGAATTATCATCTGCCTGTGATACTTTTGCAGCTGTACCGAAGCCTACTCCTTGTCCAAAATCTTTTAACTGTCTGGCACCCACATTTGATGTCATGATAATTATAGTGTTTTTGAAATCAATTTTTCGACCTAAACTGTCTGTCAAATACCCATCATCTAAGACTTGAAGTAACATATTGAAAACATCAGGATGTGCTTTTTCAATTTCATCTAAAAGTACAACACAATACGGTTTTCTTCTTACTTTTTCAGTAAGCTGACCACCTTCTTCATAACCTACATAGCCTGGAGGAGCACCAACTAAGCGCGAGATTGCAAATTTCTCCATGTACTCACTCATGTCTATGCGTATCAAAGCATCTTCTGAGTCGAAAAGTTCTTTGGCAATTACTTTTGCTAATTGTGTTTTTCCAACTCCAGTTTGTCCCAAGAAAATAAAGGAACCAATAGGTCTATTTGGATCTTTCAATCCGGCACGATTTCTTTGAATAGAGCGTGCAATCTTCATTACAGCTTCTTTTTGACCTATAACTTTACCTTCAATAAGTTCTGGTAATTTAGCCAGTTTATTACTTTCGGTTTGAGCAATACGGTTTACGGGAATACCACTCATCATCGAAACAACATCGGCCACATTGTCCTCTGTAACTTCTATGCGATTGTTTTTAGCATCTTCTTCCCATTGTTCTTGGGCTATTGCCAAATCTTTTTCGATGCGTTTTTCATCATCTCTAAGTTTTGCTGCTTCTTCGTATTTTTGTTTTTTGACCACAACATTTTTTAGTTCTCTAACTTCTTCAAGTTGTCTTTCTAGATCTAAAATTTGCTTTGGGACCTCAATATTTGTGATATGTACTCTAGATCCAGCTTCGTCTAAAGCATCAATGGCTTTGTCTGGTAAAAAACGGTCAGACATGTAACGATCTGTAAGTTTTACACAAGCTTCAATTGCTTCTTGAGTGAAAGTTACATTGTGGTGGTCTTCATATTTATTCTTGATGTTATTCAAAATTGTAATTGTTTCAGATACCGATGTTGGTTCTACAATTATTTTTTGAAAACGTCTTTCTAAAGCACCGTCTTTTTCTATATACTGGCGGTATTCGTCAAGAGTTGTAGCACCAATACATTGAATTTCTCCTCTAGCTAGAGCAGGTTTAAACATATTTGATGCATCTAGAGAACCTGTAGCTCCACCTGCTCCTACAATGGTATGAATTTCATCAATGAATAAGATTATATCATCGTTTTTTTCTAATTCATTCATAACCGCTTTCATACGTTCCTCAAATTGTCCGCGGTATTTGGTACCGGCAACAAGGCTTGCAAGATCAAGTGTTACTACGCGTTTGTTGAACAATGTTCTAGAAACTTTTTTCTGAATGATGCGTAACGCTAAACCTTCAGCAATTGCTGATTTTCCAACTCCAGGTTCCCCTATTAATAAGGGATTGTTTTTTTTACGACGGCTCAAAATTTGAGAAACACGTTCAATCTCTTTTTCGCGTCCTACTACTGGATCTAGTTTTCCTTCTTCGGCCATTTCTGTTAAATCTCTACCAAAATTATCTAAAACAGGAGTCTTTGACTTCTTGTTAGACTTATTGGCTGGATTGTTGAAAGTTCCTTCTTTAAAACTGTCATCTTGTCCTGAATCGTCATTGTATGATTCGTTTCGGGGTAAATTTTCTGTAAAATCGTCTTCGCTTGGAGTCATATTTAAATACTGTTCTTTAGCTATATCGTAATCAATTTTAAGTTTATTCAATAGCTTCGTTGTGGGATCGTTTTCGTTTCTTAGAATGCATAATAAAAGATGCGCTGTACTAATAGATATACTTTGAAAAACCTTAGCTTCTAGAAAAGTAGTTTTTAGTGCACGTTCAGCTTGTCGCGTTAAATGCAAGTTTTTCTTTTCAGTATTTGTGTCTACTCCCGGAATTGCTGGGCTTAGTATTTCTACTTTTCTTCGTAAATGGTCTAAGTCTATATCTAGACTGTTTAAAATCTGGATTGCTTTTCCATTTCCGTCTCTTAGTATTCCTAGCATTAAGTGTTCTGTGCCTATAAAATCGTGACCTAGTCGTAAAGCTTCTTCTTTACTGTAGGTGATAACGTCTTTTACTCTTGGTGAAAAATTATCATCCATAATATATATTTGATATCGTAAATTTAGTGAATTAAGTATTGAAAAACAAAAACCATTCCTATTCCAATCCCATGTCAGCTAAGTGACAAAATTTATCATGATTTTAAAGTTAAATTCCCCTTAAATTATTAACTAATTCGACACTGGATATTGTTAATAAATCTTGTAAATAACTCCTATAAAACTAGTGAAAAAAATTCAGAAAGCCGTATATTGGCACGTTTTGAATTTAATATAATTATTTAATATAACAACTTATGTCTGAAGGAGAAAAGTTAATTCCTATTAACATAGAAGATGAAATGAAATCAGCTTATATCGATTATTCGATGTCAGTAATTGTATCAAGAGCACTTCCAGATGTTAGAGATGGTTTAAAGCCTGTACATCGAAGAGTTCTTTATGGAATGTATGATTTAGGAGTTTTTTCAAATAAAGCCCATAAAAAATCCGCAAGAATTGTTGGAGAAGTTTTAGGTAAGTATCACCCACACGGTGATACATCTGTATATGATGCTATGGTACGTATGGCTCAAGAATGGAGTATGCGTTACTTATTAATTGATGGTCAAGGTAACTTTGGTTCTGTAGATGGAGATAGTCCAGCTGCAATGCGTTATACTGAGGCTAGAATGCGTAAAATTTCAGAAGAAATAATGGCTGATATCGAAAAGGAAACAGTTGATTTTCAATTGAACTTTGATGATACCTTGTATGAGCCAAAAGTAATGCCTACTCGTGTTCCAACTTTGTTAATAAACGGTGCTACTGGTATTGCTGTTGGTATGGCTACTAATATGCCACCACACAACTTAACCGAAGTTATCAATGGTACACTTGCTTTTATTGATAATAATGAAATTGAGATTGATGAGTTGATGAATCATATTAAGGCACCAGATTTCCCTACTGGTGGTATTATTTATGGTTACGAAGGTGTTCGTGAAGCCTTTAAAACAGGTAGAGGTCGTATTGTTATGCGTGCCAAAGTAGGTTTTGAAGAGGTAGACGGTAGAGAATCTATTATTGTTACCGAAATTCCGTATCAAGTTAATAAAGCAGACATGATCAAGCGTACTGCTGACTTGGTAAATGATAAAAAAATAGAGGGAATTGCAAATATTCGTGACGAATCGGATCGAAATGGGATGCGAATTGTATATATATTAAAGAGAGATGCAACTCCTAATGTAGTTTTGAACACTTTATATAAGTACACACAACTGCAATCTTCTTTCAGTGTAAATAATATTGCATTGGTAAAAGGACGTCCACAAATGTTGAATCTAAAAGACATGATTCACTATTTTGTAGAGCACCGCCATGATGTAGTTATTCGTAGAACGCAATTTGATTTAAGAAAAGCTGAAGAAAGAGCGCATATTTTAGAAGGATTAATTATAGCCTCTGATAATATTGACGAGGTTATTGCGTTAATCAAAGCATCTAAAAATACTGAAGAAGCAAGAACTAAATTAATAGAACGATTTAATCTATCCGATATTCAGTCTAGAGCTATCGTAGAAATGCGATTGAGACAATTAACAGGTCTTGAACAAGATAAGCTAAGAGCGGAATATGAAGAAATCATGAAATTGATTGATCACTTGAGAGCTTTACTTGCTGATGTAAATTTAAGAACTGCATTAATCAAAGAGGAACTTGAAGAAATAAGAGATAAATACGGCGATGCTCGTCGTTCTACCATTGAATACTCAGGAGGTGATGTAAGTATTGAGGATTTAATTGCTGATGAAAATGTAGTTATAACCATTTCTCATGCAGGTTATATCAAACGTACAAACTTAACAGAGTATAAAACTCAAAATAGAGGTGGAGTTGGTCAAAAAAGTGCCGGTACAAGAGATCAAGATTTCTTAGAACACATGTTTGTTGCTACAAATCACCAATATATGATGTTCTTTACTCAAAAAGGGAAGTGTTTCTGGATGCGTGTTTATGAAATTCCAGAGGGTAGTAAAACAGCAAAAGGAAGAGCAATACAAAACTTGGTAAACATAGAAAGCGATGATAAAGTAAAAGCGTTCATTTGTACTCAAGATCTAAAAGATAAGGATTATATCAATAGTCATAACCTTGTTATGGTTACTAAACAAGGTCAGGTTAAGAAAACATCTCTTGAGAAATATTCTAAACCAAGAGTTAATGGTGTTGCTGCTATTACTATTAAAGAAGGTGACGAATTACTTGAAGCTAAATTGACAAATGGGGAAAGCCAAATTATATTAGCTGTTAAATCAGGTAAATTGGTTCGTTTTGAAGAAACTAAAACAAGGCCAATGGGTAGAACCGCTTCAGGAGTCCGAGGAATTACTTTAAAAGACGATACTGATGAAGTAATTGGCATGGTTACTGTGGATAAAAATGATATAAACGATTCTCAAATTCTTGTTGTAACCGAAAATGGTTATGGTAAACGTACGAAACTTGTTGATGATGATGGTGAGGATGTATACAGAATTACAAATCGTGGTGGAAAAGGAGTTAAAACATTAAACATCACTGAAAAAACAGGTCAATTAATCTCGATCAATGCCGTTACTGATGCTGATGATTTGATGATTATTAACAAATCTGGTTTAACGATTAGAATGGCTATTGAAGATTTAAGAGTAATGGGAAGAGCAACGCAAGGAGTTCGACTTATAAATCTTAAAGGAAAAGACTCGATTGCAGCAGTTACTAAAGTTATGAAAGATGATGTAAATGAAGTTGTTGTTGATGAAGATGGTAATGTAATTGAAACAGCGGTAATTGAACGAGTAAAACCTGATCTTGAAGTCCTTGAAGATGATGGAGTTGTTGAGGATGATGAAGATGACGACGAGGTAGTTGAAGAAGAAGAAGATGTAAACGAAGATTCTGATGAAGACGAATCGGAAGAATAATAATGCAAACCCAATTAAGAATAATTATTAAACAAACAATGAATATTATGAATAGTAAATATGTAATACTAGCATCAACTTTATTGATATCGGTAACTACTTTTGCTCAAAAAGATCAAATAAAAGCAGCTGAAAAGGCATTAAAAAGTGGTAAAAGTCAGGAGGCAGTTACGTTACTTGCTGAGGCTGAGTCGTTGATATCAAATGCTCCAGACGCAGAAAAAGCACAATTTTATTTTGTAAAAGGAAATACATTTTTAGATCTAGCAAATAAAAGTGTAGACACAGATAAGAACTTGTCACAAGCAGCTACTGCTTATCAAGATTTAATTGCAGTTGAAAAAGCTTCGGGTAAATTAAAATTTACTACTCAAGCTGCAACCTCAATTACAGATATTAAATACAAATTTATAAACAGTGCCATAGCTGATTCTAAAGCGGAGAAGCATGCTGATGGTGCAAGGAAATTGTATGACGCTTATAAATTAGATAAAAAAGATACTATTAACTTGTATTACGCTGCGTCAACTTATGTAAATGCAAAAGATTATGACAAAGCTTTAGAGTTGTATAGTGACTTAAAAACTTTAAATTACTCTGGTAAAGGAACTGGTTATTATGCTGTAAATAAACTTACTTCTCAAGAAGATTATTTTACTTCTCTTCAAGAAAGAGATAAAATGGTAAAAATGGGAACGCATGAAAAACCAAGAACAGAAGTTGTTCCATCAAAAAGAGGTGAAATTTATAAAAATATGGCCTTAATTCTAGTTGAAAAAGGTAAAATCGACGAAGCAAAAAAAGCAATTGCTGATGCGAGAGTTGCAAATCCTGAAGATGGTTCTCTTTTATTGACTGAGGCTAACTTGTACCTTGAAACAAAAGATTTTGACACATACAAAAAATTAATAGCTGAGGTTTTAGAAAAAAATCCAAATGATGCGGATTTAATTTTTAACCTAGGTGTAATTAGTGCAAATGCTAAGAATTTTGTGGATGCTGAAAAGTATTACAAGAGAGTTATTGAGATTAATCCCAAATATCTTAATGGTTATATTAATTTAGCAGCAATGAAACTGGATAATGAGAAAGAAATCATTGACGAAATGAACAAACTTGGTACAACACCAAAAGAACAAAAACGTTATGATGAATTGAAAAAGAAAAGAGAAGATATTTTCCGTTCAGCAATACCATTCTTAGAAAAAGGAGTGGAGTTAGATCCTAAAAATACAGATGTTTCTAAAACTTTATTAGGAGTTTACAACGCTCTTGAAATGACTGCAGAAGCTAAAGCATTGAAGGCTAAAATGTAATAATATGTTTTAGTTTAAAAAAAGCCTGTCTATTTAGACAGGCTTTTTTTATATAATCTTTTTGATAACTCTCAACTTGTGTGTGTGTTTATTTGTTTCGGTATTAAATATACCTAAATGGTCAATCCTATCAATTCGAACTTTGCCGCTGGCATGAATAATATAATTGTCATCCATGATTATTCCTACGTGAATGATAGATCCTTCGTCATTATCAAAAAACGCTAAGTCCCCAGGCTCGCTCTCTTCAATAAAACTTAAAGCTTCACCTTGTGTAGCTTGCTGTGATGCATCACGTAATAAATGATATCCGTTAAGTTTATAGACCATTTGAGTAAAACCCGAACAATCAATACCAAAAGGTGTTTTTCCGCCCCATAAATAAGGAGCATTCAGATACATGAATGAGGTTTTGATAAGGTTGTCTTTGTTTTTTTTACCACTAGTCTTAGTTCCTTCAAATTCAAAATTATCTTTGTTAATATCAAAGTGATTTAAAAAAGATAATGAGGCACCAAGTGGTATCGGAAGCATCAAGTTATTTGTTCCGGTTATGTATTCTAGTAAATCAGCGTTTAATATTATAGTGTCATCAGTAAGATTTTGATAGCTGTTTTCAGAGATTAGTTGCATTTGTTTGCTATCAATCCAGCCCTCGTAATTATCGTACTGCAATTTTATTTTAAACCATTGATTGTTTTTTTCTAAAATTTCAAAATGTTCTCCAAATAAAACTTGAGAAACTATTTCGCTTTTATCACTTGCCTCATGACGAAGCGGAATGACCGCAAGATTACAAATTCCGAACATTTAGGTTGTTTTAAGAGTTAAAAAGAGCAAATTATTTCAAATAATTTGCTCTTTTTTTTTGAATTAGATTCTTTCTATTACAATTGCAGATGCGCCACCGCCGCCATTGCAAATAGCAGCAGCACCTATTTTTGCGTTATTTTGCTCCAGAACATTTAATAAAGTAACAATAATACGCACTCCAGAACATCCTAGCGGGTGTCCTAGTGATACGGCACCACCGTTTACGTTAACTTTCGTATTGTCAAGTCCTAGTATTTTAGAATTGGCTAATCCTACTACAGAGAAGGCTTCGTTAAATTCAAAGTATTCAACAGCATCAAGAGCTATTCCAGCTTTGTTTAGTGCTTTTGGCAAAGCCTTAGCAGGGCTAGTAGTAAACCATTTTGGTTCTTGCGCAGCATCAGCATAACCTTTAATGTATGCTAACGGTTGTAAACCTAATGCAAGTGCTTTTTCTTCACTCATCATGATTACCGCAGCAGCACCGTCATTGATAGTTGATGCGTTAGCAGCTGTTACAGTTCCGTCTTTAGTGAAAACAGGACTTAATGAAGGTATTTTGTCTAGTTTTACATTAGTGTATTCTTCATCTTTGATTACCATGATCGGGTCTCCTTTGCGTTGTGGTACAGCAACAGGTACTACTTCATTGTCAAATTTTCCGGTATTCCATGCGGTAGCACTTCTTTCATAGGATTGAATAGCATACGCATCTTGATCTTCACGAGAAAAATTATATTCGCTCGCACACAAATCAGCGCAAACTCCCATTGCACTGTTGTCATAAGCGTCTGTAAGGCCATCTTTTTGCATTCCGTCAAGCATGGTTGATGGACCAAATTTTGTTCCGTTTCTTAGGTTCATGTAATGTGGAATCAAACTCATATTTTCCATACCACCTGCTACTACAATTTCTGCATCGCCACACTGAATAGCTTGAGCAGCCATCATTACTGCCTTCATTCCTGAGGCGCATACTTTGTTTATAGTTGTACAAGCTATCGTTGTAGGCAATCCTGCAAACAAAGCCGCTTGTCTAGCAGGAGCTTGACCTACGCCTGCTTGTACTACGTTACCCATATATACTTCGTCAATTAAGTTTGGGTCTAAATTTATTTTGTCTAAGGCACCTTTTATAGCAGCAGCACCCAATTTTGGTGCAGTTACTGTAGATAATGCTCCCATAAAACTTCCGATAGGTGTTCTTACGGCAGAAACGATAACAACTCTTTTGTTCATGTCTTTCATAATGTTAGTTTATGAAGCAAATTTAATCTTTTTTAAGTAAATTTATATTTGGATGAGGATATAATAATTTTATAAAATTTAAAACTTCTATGTATTTGACTCTTAAGTATTTTTGATTAATTTAAAAAAAATATTAAAAAAAACATCAAAAATAGTTGTGAGAAGTCTAAAGAAGTAGTAAGTTTGCAACCGCAAAACAGAACACGTTTCTTGAGCTTGGAGGGGTGCCAGAGTGGTAATGGAGCAGTTTGCTAAACTGTCATCGAGTGATCGGTGCCAGGGTTCGAGTCCCTGTCCCTCCGCTTTAAGTTTTTGTTTTCGGGGTGTAGCGTAGCTCGGTTATCGCGCCTGCTTTGGGAGCAGGAGGCCGCAGGTTCGAATCCTGCCACCCCGACTAGATTTTTTTACATAAGCAATGGAGGCATAGCTCAGCTGGATAGAGCACCTGCCTTCTAAGCAGGCGGTCGAAGGTTCGAATCCTTCTGCCTTCACTTCAAAACCCACTGGATTCAGTGGGTTTTTTGTTTTTAATCCAATTCATTTAGGATGATTTTAAAAAAATATAAAATTTAAATAGTCTTAATCTCAAAATGACTAGTTAAAGAAATAGAGCATCCCGATTTTTAATCGGGGCGGTCGAAGGTTCGAATCCTTCTGCCTTCACAAAACCCACTGTTTACCGTGGTTTTTTTGTTTTATATACTTGTCATGTATTATTATTCCCTATATTTACTACCATTAAACACCACTTTTCACAACATTTTCACGAACAAATCACGAACATGAAAATAGAATTTAAACTTTTTCTTAATTTAAAGAGTGTAATTAGTAGTTCATGATATTCAACAATAATTTCCTATTTTTTTAATAAAAGTATGGATTATTAAAAGCTCTTTCGAAATCACATATTTTATTGTTATATATTTTTCACCCTTTTTTTAGAACTCAATTTTTTTAGAGTCATTTATTAATTGATTGTACTAATTTTATAGAGTTAGGCTAGTAGTGCAATTTGTTAAAGAAAATAATCAGGATAAAATATTTAAAAACCTTATTTTTCTTTTGGCTAAATACTGTTTGTTTCTTTATATACAAATGTATTTGTATTAATTATTTTTATAATTATCATATAAAGTATAAATAAAAATTTATGAATTAAAAGTTTCAATTTTGTATCGTTAAATTTTAAAACTCAAAAAATGATACAACAAGTAATCAAAACTGCGACATTTGTGATTTTATTGCATACAATAGAAAGCTGCGATTCAGGTTCTAAAAACGAAAGTTCTCAAATAAGTCTAGATTTGCAAAAGAGGGATTTAGTTATAGATCATGTTTTAACAAAAACAGAACGCGATGCACTTACACCAGAGCAGGTTTTAAAAGAGTTTATTGCTGGAAACGATCGTTTCAATTCAGGGAATATTACCCAACGTAAACATTCGGAAGAAATTAGGAAAGCTGCAACTGATGGTCAATATCCAAAAGCAATGGTTTTAAGTTGTTTAGATAGTAGAGTGCCAGTGGAAGATGTTTTTAATCAAGGTATAGGAGATGTATTTGTAGGCAGAGTAGCTGGAAATTTTGTAAATACGGATTTATTAGGAAGTATGGAGTTTGCCTGTAAAGTTGCCGGTGCTAAATTGATTGTTGTTATGGGGCATCAACACTGTGGAGCTATTAAGGGAGCTATAGATGATGTGCATTTAGGTAATATAACCTCAATGCTCACTAATATTAAACCTGCTGTACAAATTAGCGAAGATTTTAAAGGAGAAAAGTCTTCTAAGAATGAAGCATTTGTTAAATTTGTAGCTAAAAACAATATAAAAAATACAATATCTCAAATTAGGTTAAAAAGTAAAATTTTGAAAAAGATGGAAAGTAAAGGCGAAATTAAAATTGTAGGTGTATTTTATACGTTACGAACAGGTAAATTAGAGTTTGTTGAATGAATACGGATATTCGATTTATTAACCTTAATAACATAGAAGTTTAAGTTTAATTATATAGTATTTACCACATAAACTTTACACCCTTTTCGGGTCATTTTAATAAATTAATACTAAAAAAATAAACATCATAATAATGAAATTGTTTTTACCCCTATTACTATTTTCCTTTTTAACTTCTACTGTGGCACAATCCTCTTTAGCTACTTCACATAATGCTAAAAATGACAAAGTAAATGACACAACTTTTGTGAATTTAAAAAGTTATAGTGATGCGTTTATATACGACATGAAGTATGCTACTGATGATAATTTTTTAAAAGCTAAGGTGTATGATTGCTCAGAGTGTTTTTTGCGTTTAAAAACGGTTAAAGCATTGATTAAGGCCAATACTAAATTAACTCAAAAAGGGTATACAATAAAGATTTACGACTGCTACAGACCTTTGGATATCCAAAAAAAAATGTGGGAAATAGTTCCTAATCCTAAATATGTGGCTAACCCTAAAACGGGTTCTATTCACAATAGGGGTGGAGCCGTAGATATCTCCTTTGTAACGCTTCAAGGCGAAGCAGTTGATATGGGTACTGATTTTGATTTTTTTGGCGAGAAAGCAAGCCATTTATATCAGGATTTACCTAAAGATGTATTGCAAAACCGAAAACTATTAAAATCAGTAATGATTAGTGCTGGTTTTAATTCATTTGATTCAGAATGGTGGCATTACAATTTGAAAGCGGGCTTGAAAAATCCCGTTTCTAATGTAAAATGGGAATGTGAATAATAGCTATTCTACACATTTTAAATAATTGATAAAATAGTTTTCTGGATTGTAGATTTCGTTATTGAGTTCTGATATGAATTCTTTTTTTACTATATGGTCTTCAGTGTCAGTTAAGTATTTAATTCGCATTAAAGTAATTGGCACAGTTTTAAGATCTTCAAAATTTTCTTTGGCAAACATAAAAATGCCTGAGTTAATTCTGTTGTCAAATTGTTTGTCATCTCTTAATATAGTACCACAATTTTCTTGTTCAACATGAATTAGCGTTACAATTTTACCGTTGTTTAATTGTAAGTAAATTCTAGAATTTTTATCGAAACAATTTGCTCTAATAAAATCTTTGCTTTTTTGAATGGTTTGAACGTTTAAGGTAGGTAACCCATCTGTAACAGCAAGAGAGAAAAAGATGTAACTTTTATTTGTTCCAAAATTTTTCTCACTAATCATATATTCTTTTGTTATTTTATATGAACCAATAGAATCTGTAATATTTTCACTGAATTCACAAGGTTTTTGGCTGAATACTGCAGTATTAATTAGTACAAAAAAGAGTAGTGTTAGGTATTTCATTTCAATTATATTTTGTCGCAAAGTAAAACAATTTTGTCATTATTTTCATCAATTGTAAAAAAACAATAAGTGTCACCACCATCTTTAATGTTCCATTTTTTTCTTATTTTTTCTACTGTATCTGGAAAGTTTCGTGTTGTTATGTTTGCTTTTTTATTTTCAAGTTGTATTTTCATTTCGTTTTTTGAGTATGGAAATGATTTTCTTATGTGAAACGTTCTCCCTGGAAAAGGAATTTGTTCTGTTGATGTGTATAAATGAGAGTGCTTGTGTAATTTGTTCACTTTATAAAAAGCACTTATGACATCAAACCCTCCAGATTTCATTATGGAACTATTTGCTTCATACAGGTATTTTTGAGGTTCACTGTAAGTTGCAATTTGGCTATTATCGTTCCAAATAAAATCAAACTTCTCGATTTCATTTTTTGTTAAGTTGACTGATTTTATAGTGGTAGCTCCAGAGTATTCTTTATGCAATTCCCATAGGAGTTCTTTTACCTCATTTTCTAAAGCAATGATATGAATATTTTTTACGCATTTAAGTTCTGAAAGTCCAGCGGTAATATCCAGTAAAGGTGCTGTTTTTATCAAAATTGAATTGGATTTTTGAAAGTAAAAATCTAAGTTTTCAGGAACATTTGGTAAACAATCCTTTAGCATAAAAACTTTGCCTTTAGCATCGTTTCTTCTGGAGGGGTCAATGTATATCCAGTCCCATTCTTTATTTATGTTTTTAAGTGTATCATTACTATCTCCGGGATAACATGTGATTGAATTGCAATTGAGTTGACTAAAGTTGTGTTTAGCTATTTGAGATAATTCAGTATTAATTTCGCAATGAGCTACATCTTTAATTTTTTTAGAGAAATAATAGTCATCAACCCCAAAACCACCTGTTAAATCTATTAGTGATGACCCATGTATTAGCGATGCTTTGTAGGCTGCCGTTTTTTCTGAAGACGTTTGTTCTACAGAAATTTTGGTAGGATATATAATTAATGCTGTAGAAAACCAAGTTGGAAGTTTTTCTTTAGCCTTTGTTTTTGCTTCAATTTGGTTCAAAATTGTTATCCATTCAATATTTTCAAAAGGATTTTTTTGTAACGCTAGTTGTGATATATTTTTGCCAATGTTGTTGTTTATAAACAACTGTATGTCATGATCTAATAATTTTGATTCCAACTTTAAATATCTTTTGTTAGTAGCATGATTACTTTATTTTCTGGAAAAAATTCTTTCCCAATCACTTTTATAATGGTGTAAATAGGCACAGCGATTACCATTCCTAAAATCCCAAAAAGAAAACCTGCAATAAGAATGACTAGGAAAATCTCTAAGGGGTGAGAGCTTACGCTTTTTGAAAAAATAAGGGGTTGTGATACGTTATTGTCTATCAATTGTACGATCCAAAATCCAATTAAAACATATATGGTTACTGGTAAAATTTCAGATTGAAAATTACTTCCTAAATTACTTAACATAGTCAATATTGCTGCTAAAACCGATGCAATAAGTGGTCCTATATAAGGTATAATATTAAGTACTGCACAAAGAAATGCAATAACCACAGCATTTGGGACTCTAAAGATCAAGAGGACAATAACGTACAATATAAAAACAATAAAAAGCTGTAAAAGCAATCCAATAAAATATCTAGATAATAAGCCGTTTATTTTATCAAATGAGTTTAAAACTTGTTCTTCATGGCTAAAAGGTATTAATTTTTTGACGCTAAGTATAAAAATTAGTCGGTCTTTTAAAAAGAAAAAAGTGATAAATAAAACAGAGCCTAATCCCACGCCAAAGCTACTGATTGTGTTTAAAATTGAATTTAAAAAATTGGGTAGAAAATTCAAATTCAGTTTAGAAGTAATATTTGAATCTTTTAATAGTTTTGCCGAATCAATATTGTGATCATTTAAAAAAACACTAATTTGATCTATTAATTGAATAATGTCTTTCTCAATTTGTGCAGTATTAAGCAAGGAAAGATTCTCGCCTTGAGAAAGGATTAAAGGTATAAATAGCATAATCAAACCAAATAAAATCCCAATAAAAAAAAGCAAAGTTACAATTGTAGCAACAAGATGATTAAACTTTAGTTTATGTTTGAAAAAATTTAAAATAGGATTACCAATAAGCGTCAGTATCAATGAAATTATGATATAAATTATAATAGACTGAATTTGGTAAACAAAAAATAGAAGTAATCCACAGCAGATTACAGTAAAAAGTGCTCTTAATATACCGTTTGAAATAATTTTTGAGGTAATCATAATTTACATTTAGATTGTAAATATAAAAAAACTCGCTAACAAGTAGCGAGTTTTCAATATTAATAAAGGCTGAAATTATATTCCAAAACTTGCTCTTGATCCACCAGAAACAAATAAAGCAGCCATTCTAGATTTTTGACCATTAGAGAACATGTACATTCCTCTATCATCTGTGTAATCCATGTAGTTCATTGTCATTTCTACTGGAGTACCTGTACAAGTACTGTAGTGAGGATATGCAGGAACACCATAGTTAGCATCATTATGAGTAGGAGTATCAGAAACTAAATCGCTTCCACAAGTTGCATCACCCCAAATATGGCGTAAGTTCATCCAGTGACCTACCTCGTGAGTAGCAGTTCTTCCCAAGTTGAAAGGAGCGGCTACCGTTCCAGTAGTTCCAAACGCGTTGTTATCAATAACTACTCCATCAGTTGATGATGCTCCACCTGGAAACTGTGCATAACCTAAGATTCCACCACCTAAATTACAAGACCACATGTTTAGTACAGTTGTAGGTGTAGTAGGGGCAATTCCAGTTGATGCTTTTTTCATAGCATCATTTGTAGAAAAAGATGTAGTAGTTGTAGCTTTTCTAACTACACTTTGCAATACAAATGAAATTCCAACATTAGCTTTAACTCCAGAGAACAAAGCAGGAACTGAATTAAAATCAGAATTCGTTGCATTAAAATCTTTGTTTAAAACATCAATTTGAGATTGAATTTGTGCTAATGAAATGTTTTCTGCTGTTGTTTTGTACAATACATTTACAACAACAGGAATCTGTACTTTACCATTAACTAATCTTCCATTAAGCATGGCGTTTTTAGTAAATTCTTCAATTTTGTTCATTCTTAATGCAAGAGTAGGATCTGCTTTCATTTGAGCATCAAGAACTTCTTGAGACGCACAACCTCTTCTAAGAGATGCAGATGTATTTTGCGCTGTAGTTTCGGTAGTGTCATTTTGACAAGAAAAAAGCATCATAAATGCTAAAGCAGGTAACATAATCTTTTTCATAATAAATTTGTTGTTAATTAATAGTTTTTGGTTAAAAATGTATAAAATTTAAAGTAATATTTTAGGTGTAATATTTTTTTTAATAAGTTAAAATTATTCTTTTAGAGTTAAAACTTTAAATTGGTAATTTTAATATTTTAGAACAGAGTCAAAATTTTTAAATAAAAAAGAGGTGACTTTTTAAGAAGCCTCTTTGATTAAGTTTGAAATAAAATTATATTCCGAAACTTGCTCTTGCTCCACCTGCAACAAAAATTGCAGCTATTCTAGATTTTTGACCATTAGAGAACATGTACATTCCTCTATCATCTGTGTAATCCATGTAGTTCATTGTCATTTCTACCGGAGTACCTGTACAAGTACTGTAGTGAGGATATGCAGGAACACCGTAATTAGCATCATTGTGAGTAGGAGTATCAGAAACTAAATCGCTTCCACAAGTTGCATCACCCCAAATGTGGCGTAAGTTCATCCAGTGACCAACTTCGTGAGTTGCAGTTCTTCCTAAGTTATAAGGATAAGCACCTGAACCAGATAAACCAAAATATTTAGAATCGATTACAACGCCATCAGTAGTAGAAGCTCCCCCAGGAAATTGAGCATATCCTAAGATTCCACCACCAATTGTACAAGCCCACATGTTAAGTTTTGTTGTAGGTGAAGTAGGATCTAAACCTCCTTGTTTTGTTTTTTTCATTGCATCTCTAGTTCCCCAAGATGTTTTAGAAGTAGATTTTCTGTTTACTGTTTCTAAAACGAAAGTGATTCCAACATTAGCTGCAACTCCAGAAAATAAAGCAGGGGTACTGCTGAAATCTGCATTAGTTGCATTAAAATCTGCATTTAATACATCAATTTGAGATTGAATTTGTGCCAATGAAATATTTTCGGCTGCAGAATTATACAATACATTCACTACAACAGGAATTTCAATTTTACCATTAACTAATCTTCCTTTTGTCATGGCATTTTTTGTAAACTCTTCAATTTTGTTCATTCT